>DASYXO010000211.1:0-14839 GCA_035934825.1 Casimicrobiaceae bacterium | reverse complement strand
GAAGCTCGCGTCGCGCTTTGCAGAGCTCTTCAGCAAGCCGGTCGGCGAGAACGGCTTCGCGCAGCCGGCGGCCCGGCTGCACACCCGCATGCAGACGCAGCCGACGCGCGCCGGACGCGGCGCGGTCACCGACGCTTCGCTGCAGCTCGACCGCAACGGCCTGCCGCGCGATGCCGTCGAGATGGTCAACAACCGCCCGACCCCCGACCGCATCACCCCACCGCCGGCGAAGTCCGTCGACATCGGCAACGGCGACGTGCTGATCGCCGCGATCACCTCGTGCACGAACACGTCGAACCCGAGCGTGCTGCTCGCAGCGGGTCTGCTGGCGAAGAAGGCCGTCGAAAGAGGATTGACCGTGAAGCAGC
This sequence comes from Casimicrobiaceae bacterium, assembly GCA_035934825.1. GTDB lineage: Bacteria > Pseudomonadota > Gammaproteobacteria > Burkholderiales > Casimicrobiaceae > VBCG01. The sequence goes on along the minus strand of DASYXO010000211.1, from coordinate 14,471 downwards.
ACGTCAAGACCTCGCTCGCGCCGGGCTCGCGCGTGGTCACCGACTACCTGACGAAGACCGGGCTGCTCTCCTACCTCGAGAAGCTGGGCTTCGACGTCGCCGCCTACGGCTGCACGACCTGCATCGGCAACGCCGGGGATCTCGCGCCCGAAATCAACGATGCGATCGCAACCAACGACCTGGTCTGTGCCGCCGTGCTTTCCGGGAACCGCAACTTCGAGGCGCGCATCCATCCGAACCTCAAGGCCAACTTCCTGATGTCGCCGCCGCTGGTGGTCGCCTATGCCATCGCCGGCAGCGTGCTGAAGGATCTCGCCACCGAGCCGCTGGGAACGGGCCCGCAAGGCCCGGTGTACCTGCGCGACGTATGGCCCAGCTCGCGCGAAGTTGCCGAATTGCTCGGTTACGCCCGCGACCCGGCGATCTTCCGCAAGCTCTACGGCGATCTCGCCAATGCAAACCCGATGTGGAAGACCATCGAGGGCTCGACCGGCCAGGTCTACGACTGGCCGACGTCGACCTACATCGCCAAGCCGCCGTTCTTCGAGGGCTTCGCGATGCAGCCGGCGGCGCTCGGCAACATCGAGGGCGCGCGGGTGCTGGGCATCTTCGGCGACTCGGTGACGACCGACCACATCTCGCCGGCGGGCTCGATCAAGCCGACGTCGCCTGCGGGCCTGTATCTGCAGGAGAAAGACGTGTCGGTGGCGAACTTCAACAGCTATGGCGCGCGCCGCGGCAATCACGAAGTGATGCTGCGCGGCACGTTCGCGAACGTGCGCATCAGGAACCTGATGCTGCCGACCAACGCCGACGGCACGCGGGTCGAGGGTGGGCTGACGCTGTTCCACGGCGCCGGGGGCAAGGCGCCCGAGCGCATGCCTATCTACGACGCCGCCATGGCGTACCAGCGGCAGGGCGTGCCGACCATCGTGTTCGGCGGCGAGGAATACGGCACCGGCAGCTCGCGCGACTGGGCGGCCAAGGGCACGCAGCTCCTGGGCGTCAGGGCGGTGGTCGCGCGGAGCTTCGAGCGTATCCACCGCTCGAACCTCGTCGGCATGGGCGTGTTGCCGCTGCAGTTCGCCGCGGGAGAGAGCGCCGCGTCGCTGGGCATCGTGGGCGACGAGAGCTTCGACATCGCGGTCCCGGCGGACATCCGGCCGCAGCAGGACCTGGCGCTCGTGATGACGCGTCCCGATGGAACGCGCCGCGAGATAGTCGTGCGCTGCCGCATCGACACGCCGATCGAGGTCGACTATTACCGGCACGGGGGCATCCTCCCCTACGTGCTGCGCGAGCTCATGCGCAAGGCGGCTTGAGCGGACCGGCTGCGTGACGCAAACGCGCGCAGGTGCCGCGCAGGCGCTGCGTCGCGCGCTGGCGCAGTTCGTGTTCGCCGGCCTGTGCCTCTCGTCGCTGGACGCGACTGCGAAATACCTGGTCCGCGACCACTCGCTGCTGCTGGTCGTCTGGGCACGCTACGCCGGCCAGATGCTGGTCGTGACGCCCTTCGCCTGGCATCGCGCCGGTGGCCGATTCTGGCGCACCGCCAAGCTCCGGCTGCAGCTCCTGCGCTCGCTGTTCCTGCTCCTCGCCACGCTGGGCTTCTGGGGGGGCCTGCGCTACCTGCCGCTCGCCGAGGCGTCGTCGATCACCTTCCTCGCACCGATGATCGTCGTCGCGTTGTCGTGGCCGATCCTGCGCGAGCGTGCGACGCGTGCCCGCCGCCTGGCATCGGTCACCGGTTTCGTCGGCATCCTGCTCCTGCTGCGTCCGGGATCCCCGGTCATGCACCCGGCAGTGCTGCTGCTCCTGGGTGCGGCGCTGTCCAATGCCCTCTACCAGATCCTGACCCGAAAGCTGCTCGACGAAGGCGCGCACACGACCCTGTTCTACAGTGCGAGCATCGGCACGATCGGATTGTCCCTGCTGCTGCCATGGGGAATGGGAGGCTCGCACTTCGGCGCCGGGCCCGCCGCGGCGCTGGTGCTGCTGGGCGGCCTCGCGGGCCTGGGGCACTGGTTCATGACCCGCGCCTACCTCCAGGCCCCGGCCGCGCTGCTGTCGCCGTTCACCTACCTGCAGATCCTCTGGGCGACGGCTTTCGGCTACCTGGTTTTCGGCCAGCACCCCGACGCGCTGTCGGCGGTCGGCATGTCGGTGGTCATCGCCAGCGGCGTCGCTCTCGCGCTGTGGGAGAGCCGTCGCGTGCGCCTGCTCTGAATGGGCCCCGGTGCCCCCGTCGGATCGCTGCTCGGCGACGCGGGGGCCGTCCGCTGCGACGCTGATCTGCGTCAACTCTGATCTGCGTCAAATCCCACCCACGTTATCCGCTATAATGCGGGGCTGTCGGAAGGCCCCTGCAATCGATCCTTCCGCAGAATCCTCACCAACATCGATTTGCGACATTCGGGAGAATCAGAATGAAGATGCGTACGCTCGCCGCACTGGCGGCGATGGCACTGGCCACGACGCTCGCGGCGTGCGGCCAGAAAGCCCAGGAAGCGGCCGACACGGCCAAGGAATCGGCAGCCAAGGCCGCCGAAGCGGCAAGCACGGCGGCGAAGGACGCGGGTGCGGCCGCGACGGAAGCTGCGAAGTCGGCCGCCGACGCGACCAAGGAAGCCGCCTCCAAGGCCGCCGATGCGACCAAGGATGCGGCATCGACGGCAGCGGACGCGACCAAGGAGGCTGCTGGCAAGGCCGCCGATGCGACGAAGGACGCGATGAAGCCTGCCGAACCGGAAAAGAAGTAACAACGGCACCACGGTTCGAAGCAAACGGCCGTCCGCGCGACGGCCGTTTTTTCCTGCTGCACCCTCACCCAAGCCGTCGCCCGCCTCGCCGTCGCTCGGCTTGCGCTCCCTCGCCCGGGAGAGGGCGGGGGTGAGCGTCCGGGCGAGGATCAGTGCCGATTCGCCGACGACGCCGCGGCCCTGATCTTGTCGAGCACGCGCCCCAGGTTCGAAAGCGCAGGCTTGTCGCCGCGCTGGACGGCACGGCGGTAATACGACGCCGCCCGGTCGAGGTCCATCGCAACCCCGCGCCCGTATTCGTACATGTAACCCAGATTGTTCAATGCTCCGGGCAGCTGCTGTCTCGCGGCGTGCCGGTAGAGCTCGACGGCTTCGCCGTCGTCCTGGCGCAGGCCCTGGCCGTTTGCGTACATGTACCCCAGCGACAGACTGGCTGCAGCGCTTCCTCGATCGGCGGCCCAGCGATACCACTGGACCGCGCGATCGCGATCCTGCGGCACCCCGCGGCCGGTTCGGTACAAGTCGCCGATCGCGTTGCCTGCCGCGGCATTCCCGTCGTCCGCGGCCCGCCGGTAATACTCGAATGCCTTGGACGCGTCGGGTTGCGCCAGCCCGCGCCCCGATTCGTAGAAATAGCCCGCATTGAACGCGCCCCAGGCGAGGCCCTGGTCTGCTGCCGCGAGATACGACGCGAGCGCGGCCTTGTCGTCGCGCGGCAATCCGCGACCCGCATCCTCGAGCAGTCCGACCATGTTCTGCGCCAGCGCATTGCTGCGCGCCGCGCCCTCCTCGGCCCAGCCCAGGGCTTTTGCAGGATCGGCGTGCACGCCAAGTCCATCGCGGTACATCCGCGCGAGATAGTAGGCAGCGGCGCCGTTGCCCGCGCGCAGCGCCGAACGCAAGTCAGCCTCGGCCTCGACGTACTTGCCGTCGAAGAATTCCTTCAAGCCCTGCCGCAGGGCCCGGTGTGCGCCGCCTCCCGGGACACCGCCGACTTGCGCGATCCCGTATCCGAGCGCGATGCCCAGCGCGAGCAGCGCGACGGCTGCGAGCACGCGCGCGCGCCGGCGACCGGGACCGCGCGCGAGCACCGCCTGCTCGCCGCGGCGTCCGCGAGCGCGTTCCTCGAGCGCCCGGGTGAGCCTGCGGAACTCCGGATGGACGATGTCGCCGGCCCATTCGCTGAGGTTCGCCGGACGCCCCTCGCGCAATTCGCTCGGAATCTCGGTGCCGTCGATGCGCACGGGGACCAGCTTGCCCGCGAGTCGCGCGACGCGCGCGCCAAGCCGGACGGCCTTGGAGCCGATCGCCGCGTCGGACCACAGGACGATCACGCACTTGACGGCGTTGAGGGCGTCGCCGATCGCCGCGCTCGGCTGGGCACCGCCGCCAGCGCGATCGTCGTTGCTGGCGTCGCCCCAGACATCCCAGCCCTGGCCCGCCAGCGCATCGCGCAGGCGCGCCGCGGCAGCTTCATCTTCGCGTGCGTAGCTGATGAGGATATCGGGCATCGCGTGCGTCCTGCAGGCGGGCGACGCCGGGAGTCTACGACATCTCGCCCCGGTGCGTACGACAGGTCGCGCCGGTGCCTGCTGCAGCGCGCCCACGGTGCCACGCCCCGTGTCGTGCGCAGGCCGTCCGACGGCGCCCGGATGCGCCCGCGCATGACACGATTGCGCGGGTAGAATCGTGCCATGGACCTGCCCACCGTCACCCCGATCGTGCGCATCGCCCCGCCTGCGCCCGCCGGCCGCACTCGCGATCCGCGCAAGGCGAAATTCGAGCTCGGCAAGCTGAAGAAGCGCCTGCGGCGGATCGTCGGCCAGGCAATCGCCGATTACGCGATGATCGAAGAAGGCGACCGGGTCATGGTCTGCGTATCGGGTGGCAAGGACAGCTTCGGCCTGCTCGACGTCCTGCTGTCGCTGCAGGCGCGCGCGCCGACGCGCTTCGAGCTCATTGCGGTCAATCTCGACCAGAAGCAGCCCGGCTTTCCCGCCGACTTGCTGCCGAGCTACCTCGCCGGCCGCGGGGTCGAGTTCAGGATCGCCGAGCAGGACACCTACAGCGTCGTCAAGCGCGTGATTCCCGAGGGTGCGACCATGTGCTCGCTGTGCTCGCGGCTGCGCCGCGGCGTGCTCTACCGGGTAGCGAGCGAGCTCGGGGCAACGAAGATCGCCCTCGGCCATCACCGCGACGATCTGCTCGCGACGTTCTTCCTGAACCTGTTCCACGGCGGCAAGCTGAAGACGATGCCGCCGAAGCTCGTGTCCGACGACGGGCGCCACATCGTCATCCGGCCGCTCGCCTACGTGCGCGAGCGCGATCTCGCGCGCTACGCCGAGGCTTGCGCGTTCCCGATCATCCCCTGCACGCTCTGCGGCTCGCAGGAGAATCTGGAGCGTCGGCAGGTCGCCGAAATGCTGCGCGAATGGGAGAAGCGCCACCCGGGGCGCGTCGAATCGATCTTCAACGCCATGGGCGACGTGGTGCCGACGCACCTGCTCGACCGGAGGCTGCACGACTTCGGCGCGCTGCGCGCGACGCATCGCCGCGAGCCGGACGGCGACCGCGCCTTCGACGACGACGAGGCGCTGGGGTCAGCGGACCGTATGCTGGTCCTGCCCGAAGAGGATCTTGCGTGACGCTTCGTCGCGGACCGTCGGCTTGGCGTTGACCTTCCTGGCGATTTCGTAGGCTCGCTGCGTCGCCGGCCGCGCCGCGATTCTCGCCTTCCAGCGCTTCAGGTCCGGAAACCCGTCGATGTCCTGGCGCTGGCGCTCGGGCTGCACCCACGGATAGCATGCGATATCGGCAATCGAATAGTCGCCGGTGATGTAGTCGCGCCCGCGAAGCCGGTGATCGAGGACCGCATAGAGCCGTCCCGCCTCGCGCACGTAGCGATCGATCGCATACGGAATCTCCTCCGGCGCGTAGTGCACGAAATGATGGGTCTGACCCGCCATCGGCCCCAGCCCCGCCATCTGCCAGAACAGCCACTGGATGCATTCCCAGCGCGAGCGCGGATCGGCAGGGATGAGCTTGCCGGTCTTGTCGGCAAGATAGAGCAGCACAGCGCCCGATTCGAACATCGAGACCGGCCCGCCGGGAAGCGCCGGCGCGTGGTCGACGATCGCCGGTATGCGGTTGTTCGGCGCGATCGCGAGGAACTCGGGTGCGAACTGCTCGCCTTTCGAGATGTTGACCAGCTTCAGCGTGTAGGGGACGCCGGTCTCCTCGAGGAACATCGTGACCTTGTGGCCGTTGGGCGTGGGCCAGTAGTGGAGATCGAGCATGGTCGGTTATCGTGTATCGGGTAGCGGGTACCAGGTAGCGGCCGCCAACGGTCGCGCGGATTCCACGGGTGTCGCCAGCCGCCGACAGACATTGGCGGTCGCGCGCAGGTTCAGAACGTTCCGGGGTAGGCGCCGCCGTCCAGGAGGATGTTCTGCCCGGCGATGTAGCCGGCCTGGGCGCTGCACAGGTACGCGCAGGCTGCCCCGAACTCGGCCGGGTCGCCGAAGCGCTTTGCGGGGTTGGCGATGATCCTCGCCTGCCGCACCTCCTCCGGCGACTTGCCTCCGGCCCTCGCGAGGCTCTCGAAGTTCGCGCGCAGACGATCGGTCTCGAACGAGCCCGGCAGCAGGTTGTTGATCGTGACGTTGTGGCGGACGACCTTGCGCGCAAGCCCCGCGACGAAGCCGGTGAGCCCCGAGCGGGCGCCATTGGACAGGCCCAGCGTGTCGATCGGTGCCTTGACTGCGCTCGACGTGATGTTGACGATGCGCCCGAAGCTGCGCGCCACCATGGTGTCGATGGTCGCCTTGATCAGCTCGATCGGGGTCAGCATGTTCGCGTCCAGTGCCCGGATCCACGCGTCGCGGTCCCACTCGCGGAAATCGCCGGGTGGGGGACCGCCGGCGTTGTTGACCAGGATGTCGGGCGCCGGACAGGCCGCCAGCGCCGCTGCGCGGCCCTCGCGGGTCGTGATGTCGCACGCAACCCAGCCGACGCGACGCCCGGCCACGGCGCCGATCTCGGCCGCCGCGCGCGCGACCTCGCTTTCGGTGCGCGCGCAGATCGTGACGTTCACCCCCTCGCGCGCCAGCGCTTCCGCGCAGGCGCGGCCGAGGCCCTTGCTCGCGGCGCAGACCAGCGCGCGCCTGCCTTCGATGCCCAGATCCATGCCGTCCTTTCCGGATCCCGCTTCCGGGGAAGCTTCGTCACGCGGCACGCATGGTCCCCGCCCGCCGCACCTGCACAACGGTGGCAATGGCGACGACGAACAGCGCGGCGATCATGAAGAAAACCTGCTGCCCGAAACCGTGATCGAGCATCATGCCGAACCACACCGGCCCCAGCATCGCGCCGGTGTCGAGCCCGGAGTAGACGAAACCGTAGACCCGGCCCGCGGCGCCCCGGGGCGTCGCGTTGCGCACGATCAGGTCACGCGAGGGCCCTGTGGTGCCGACAAAGAGGCCGGCGCATCCGAACAGCGGCAGCACCCATTCGCCACGCACGGCACCAGTGCCAACGAAGCTCATCAGCGTCGCACCCAGCAGCAGCCCGCCCGCGGCGACGAGGTCGTGACGCGACGCACGCACCGCGAGGAAGCCTCCGGCGACGATGCCCGCGGTCCCGCCGAGCAGGTAGGCGGTGACGGCGGAGGTCCCCACGACCAGCGGGATCCCCAGTCCGACGCTGAGCGCGGCCGGCAGGAACGTCTGCACGCCGACGGTTCCCATCGTCTGGAACACGAAATACAGGAAGCACAGCACGATCGGCGCCTGGAGGAACAGGCTCGCGCTGCCCTTGAGGGTGTGCGCGCGGGCGTCTGCGGCGCGATGCGACGTCAACAGGCGCCGCTGGGTCGCAAGGACGCCCAGCACGACGAGTCCGACCACCCCCATCGAGGCAAGCGCGACGCGCCAACCGAAGCCCGACGCGAGACCGAAGCTCACAATCGGGGCCAGCGCGTAACCCAGGTTGCCACTCGCGCCGTGCGACGAATAGGCATGCCCCAGGCGCCGCGGCGTCACGTTGGCGTTGAGGATCGCGAAATCGGAAGGATGGAACACGCCATTGCCTGCGCCCATCATCGCCACGCAGGGGATCAGCCACCAGGCATTGGGGGCGAGGGAAGCCGCCAGCGTGCCCGCGGCGAGCAGCGCCATGCCGGACAAGAGGACCGGACGCGCGCCCACCCGGTCGACCGCGAAACCCGCGATGAACTGGACCATTCCGCTCGAGACGTAGAATACCCCGACGACGAACCCCAGCAGGGTCCACGATACGTCGAAATCCGCCTTGAGCAGAGGAAACAGCGGCGGCAACGCGAGCTGCAGGAAATGCGACAGCCCGTGCGCCAGGCTCACGACGCCGATGACGCGAGCGTCCCGGCGGAACGACGCGGCGGGTACCGTATCCAATGGGGTCGACGACTTGTAAGGGTGCGGGGCGCAATATCCACTATAGCGCATGCGCCCGGCGCATCTGCCGATGCCTGCACAGCGCCTTCATCCACGCACGAGGACGACGACCATGAACGACACCGATCGAAGCAAGAACGCCAGCGCCGGATGCTGCGACGGCGACAAGTCCGAAGCCGAATGGCAGGCCGCGCTGACCCCGGAGCAATTCAGGGTCGCGCGCCAGCGAGGCACCGAGCGCGCGTTCACCGGCGAGTACTGGGACAACCACGCACAGGGGACTTATCGCTGCGTCTGCTGCGGAACACCGTTGTTCTCGTCGGAGACGAAGTACGATTCCGGCACCGGCTGGCCGTCGTTCTACGCGCCGATGGCGCAGGACCGGGTGCGCGAGGAGACTGACGGTTCGCTGCTGATGCGTCGCACCGAAGTCCTGTGCGCCGCCTGCAACGCCCATCTCGGGCACGTCTTCCCCGACGGGCCCGAACCGACGGGGCAGCGCTATTGCGTGAATTCAGCGTCGCTGAAGTTCGACCCGGAGCCCGAAGGCTGACGGGCCGCGACGACCGGGCAAGGCCCGGAAATCGGACTGGAGCACGCGCGACGCAACGCGTGTCAGTGCGAAGACAGCACCTTCGCCAGGAATGCGCCGACCGCGGCGAGTTCCTCGGGCACTGCCGAATGCTCCATCGGGTAGCTGTGCCACTCCACGGGCCATCCGCCCGCAAGCAGGACCGCGCGCGAATGCTCGGCCCAGGCGTACTGGATCACCGGGTCGCGCGTTCCATGCGCCATGAAGATCGGCACGTCGCGGTTCGCCGCGCTCGCTTCTTGCACGGCATGGTCGGCGTTCACGAGGTAGGTCGACAGGCCGACGATGCCGGCGAGCCTTGCGCCATGGCGGATGCCGGCGTAGAGCGCGACCGCCCCGCCCTGCGAGAAGCCGGCAAGTACCGTACGCGACGGCGCGATTCCGCGGTCGATCTCGCGCGCCTGCAACGCCGCCACCAGCGCCTGCGAGCGCCTGACGCCGTCAACGTCGGCGCGCTCGTTGAAGTTCGCCTGGCGAATGTCGTACCACGCGCGCATGCGCATGCCGTCGTTGATCGTCACCGGCATCACTGGTGCATGCGGAAAGAGGAACCGGACTGCAAGACGCTTCGGCAGGCCAAGCATCGGAACCACTTCCGACCAGCCACGGCCGTCGTCTCCCAGGCCGTGCATCCAGATCACCGCGGCGTCGGGATTCCCGGCAGTCTCGATTTCGATTGCAGGCAGCAGTGCTTCGGGCATGATCGGTTCGGATGCAACGGATGCGCCGATTCTACCGTGCGGTCATGGCGCGAACGGCGTGGTGGAATCGCGCGGGCGCCCGATCCGGCCGTGCGCGACGTGGCTGGCGCGCGGTACGGGGCAGTGGCGGCAGGTCTTCGGTGGCGCACCCGCGTCGTCGCGCGGGTTCCGGCTCGCGGCGGCCGGTCAACTCACCGCCAGCCGCGCACGAGCCACCCGCTTTGCGACGACTGCGCCACAGGCGACCTGCCGGCGCTGCCCCATACCGTATGCTGTCGGTGCGCCAGCGGTGAATCGTCGCGGAGATGCGACGCATTGCAACGACGCCTCGGGGGCGGCGGGCGGGGCGCGTCGAGCGCGAGTGGAAGCGCCTGCCGTCACGGGTGGTGCGGCGAGCGAGCCCGAGTCGACGATTGGCAGCACGATGTCCTCGAGCGATGCTGCACCGGGACCCGCCGGCAGGCGTTTGCGGACTCCGAGCGCGCAGGCGCCTCTCCCGCCAGCCCATGGCTGGAACGCTCACAGACGCTATGTGCCGACCACCGGCAGGAAGACGCGGGAGCAGGCGCGTTCATGGACGCCCCGCAGCGTTGAGGCGTATCATCCGCGCCGAAACGATCGAGGCCACGAGCCTTCCGGTCAACGCGCTTCCGGGACCTATCCGGTCGATTACGCGTCCAAAAGACACGAACCCTGCGGAGCTTCACGATGACCCCTGCCGGCACGAACGTCGCGCTGCGCGCCGTATCGCTCGACGACAAGTACGAACTCGGCTCCGGCCGCGTCTTCCTGACCGGCGTCCAGGCGCTGGTCCGCCTGCTGCTCCTACAACGCGAGCGCGATTCTGCCGCCGGCCTCAACACCGGCGGATTCGTCTCGGGGTACCGGGGCTCGCCCCTGGGAGGCCTCGACCAGGCGCTGTGGAAGGCGTCGAAGTTCCTCGAGCGCGCGCGCATCAAGTTCCAGCCCGGCCTGAACGAGGACCTCGCCGCCACCGCGATCTGGGGAACGCAGCAGGTGACGATGTACCCCGGCGCCAAGGTCGATGGCGTGTTCTCGATGTGGTATGGCAAGGGGCCGGGCGTCGATCGCTGCGGCGACGTCTTCAAGCACGCGAATTTCGCCGGAACGTCGAAGCACGGCGGCGTGCTGGTGCTGGCCGGTGACGACCATGCGGCCAAGTCGTCGACGCTGCCGCACCAATCCGACCACCAGTTCTCGGCGGCGATGATGCCCGTGCTCTATCCATCGTCGGTGCAGGACATTCTCGACCTTGGGTTGCACGGTTTCGCGATGAGCCGCTACTCGGGCTGCTGGGTCGGCTTCAAGTGCGTTTCCGACACCGTCGAGAGCTCGGCATCCGTCGAAGCCGACGCGGCCCACGTTCGGATCATCGTCCCCGACGATTTCCCGCTGCCGCCCACCGGGCTTTCGATCCGCTGGCCAGATCCGTTCCTTGCGACCGAGGCGCGGATGCACGACTACAAGATCTATGCAGCGTTGCATTACTGCCGCGTGAACAAGCTGAACCGCATCGTCGTCGACTCGCCGAAGCCGCGGCTCGGCATCATCACCAGCGGCAAGAGCTACCTCGACGTTCGCCAGGCGCTCGACGACCTGGGCATCACCGAGGCCGACGCGGCCGAGATCGGCATCCGCGTGTTCAAGGTCGCGATGCCGTGGCCGCTGGAGCCCGAAGGAGTGCGCAATTTCGCCGAGGGGTTGGCCGAGATCCTGGTCGTCGAGGAGAAGCGGCAGATCGTCGAATACCAGCTCAAGGAACAGCTCTACAACTGGCGCGACGACGTGCGCCCGCGCGTCGTCGGCAAGTTCGACGAAAAAGGCGAGTGGGTCCGCCCGCACGGCGACTGGCTGCTGCCGCCGCACGCCGAGCTCACGCCCGCCATGATCGCGCGCGTGATCGCGCAGCGGATCGCGCGCCTGGAACTGCATCCAGCACACGCCGAGCGTATCCGTGAGCGCGTCGATTTCATCAACCAGAAGGAGCGCGCGCTCGCCAGGCCGCGGATCAGCCTCGCGCGCGTTCCCTATTTCTGCTCGGGCTGCCCGCACAACACGTCGACCAACGTTCCGGAGGGCAGCCGCGCGACGGCGGGCATCGGCTGCCACGTGATGGCGCTCTGGATGGACCGCAGGACAACAACGTTCACGCACATGGGCGGCGAAGGCGTGCCGTGGATCGGCCAGGCGCCGTTCATGGAAGACAAGCACATCTTCGCCAACCTGGGCGACGGCACGTACTACCACAGCGGCATCCTCGCCATCCGCGCTGCAGTGGCGGCAGGCGTCAACATCACCTACAAGATCCTCTACAACGACGCGGTCGCGATGACCGGCGGCCAGCCGGTCGACGGGCCGATCTCACCCGGCGACATTGCACGCCAGTGCGCCGCGGAAGGCGTCGCGAAGATCGTCGTCGTCAGTGACGAGCCGCAGAAATATCCGCAGGCCTATTTTGCGCCCGGCATCGAAATTCATCATCGCCTGGACCTCGACGCCGTGCAGAAGTCACTGCGCGAGGTTGCCGGCACGACGATCCTGCTCTACGACCAGACCTGCGCTGCCGAAAAGCGCCGCCGCCGCAAGCGCGGCAAGTTCCCCGACCCGGCGAAGCGCGTCGTCATCAACGAGCTGGTCTGCGAGGGTTGCGGCGATTGCGGCGTCAAGTCGAACTGCGTGTCGGTGGCGCCAATCGAGACCGAGTTCGGTCGCAAGCGCACGATCGACCAGTCGTCGTGCAACAAGGACTATTCCTGCATCAACGGCTTCTGCCCGAGCTTCGTCACTGTCGAGGGTGGACGGCTGCGCAAGCCGAGGAAGGCGGACGCGGTCGACTTCTCGCGGCTGCCGGAGCCACCGCTCGCATCCTGCGCCCGGCCCTACGGCATCCTGGTGACCGGCATCGGTGGCACCGGCGTGGTCACGATCGGTGCGCTGCTGGGCATGGCCGCGCACCTGGAGGGCAAAGGCGTGTCGGTGCTCGACATGACCGGCCTCGCCCAGAAGAACGGTGCGGTACTTTCGCACGTCCGCATCGCCGCCGCACCGGAGCAGCTGCATGCGACGCGCATTGCCGCTGGCGAGGCCAGACTGGTGCTCGCCTGCGACATGCTGACGGGTGTGGGCGAGGAGGCGCTCGCCAAGATGCAGAAAGGCGTGACCCGTGCGTTGGTCAACACGTCCCTGGTGATGCCGGCGCAGTTCACGCGCGATCCAGATCTCGCCTTCCCCGCCGGATCGATGGAGCGGGAAATCAGGGACGGCGTTGCGCCAGGCGACGCGGAGTTCCTGGACGCGACCAGGCTCGCCACCGGCCTCATGGGCGACTCGATCGCGACCAACCTGTTCATGGTCGGCTACGCCTACCAGCGCGGCCTGTTGCCAGTGGGCGAGGCCGCGATCCTCGGCGCGATCGAGCTGAACCAGGCGAGCGTCGAAGAGAACAAGCAAAGCTTCAACTGGGGCCGGCTTGCGGCAGTCGACCCGGACCAGGTCGCCACGGCAGCGATTGCGATCGCCAAGCCCGAATCGCAGCGGCTGTCGGAATCCCTCGACGAGCTGATCGAGCGGCGACGCGCCTACCTGACCGATTACCAGGACGCGGCATACGCCCGACGCTACACCGATTTCGTCGCGAAAGTACGCGCCGGCGAGGCGACGAAACAGCCGGGAAGCACCGACCTTACTGCGGCCATTGCGCGCTACTACTTCAAGCTGCTGGCGATCAAGGACGAGTACGAAGTCGCGCGGCTCTACACCGGGACCGATTTCGTCTCACGCGTCGCCGCGCAGTTCGAGGGTGACTACACGCTGCGCTTCCCTCTGGCGCCGCCGGTGTTCAACAAGCCCGACCCGGCGACCGGTGTTCCCGGGAAATCGACTTACGGTCCGTGGATGATATCGGCGTTCCGTGTGCTGGCGAAGCTGAAGGGTCTGCGCGGCGGCCCGTTCGACGTGTTCGGCCGGACAGCCGAGCGCAAGGCCGAGCGCGCCCTGATCGGACAATACGAAGCCTTGGTCGACGAATTGCTGGGCGGTCTCGCCCCGCACAACTACGACGTTGCAGTGGAGCTCGCGTCGATTCCGGAGCATATTCGCGGCTACGGACACGTCAAGGAGCGACACATCGTGGACGCGAAGGCACGCGAGGTCGCGCTGCTCGAGCGCTTCCGCGCCAGTCCAGAGGCCTCGGCCCTGCCGAAGGTCGGCGCGGTTGCCGCCGATTGACCGGAAACCGGGGTCGGGAAATTGGGGTCAGAACGGTAATACCTTAAGAAACCGGGGTCAGAGCTGTAATACCTTGCACGCCAATAGATGGCAATCGCGGGCTCTAACCCTAAGGTATTACCGCTCTGACCCCAATTTCTTAAGGTATTACCGCTCTGACCCCAATTTCTAGCGGCGCGCCAGCGCCTGCGCGGTGTAATAGAGATTCGCCGAGCGTGCCCCGGAGCGGCAGAACGCGAGCACCGGCTTGGGTAGCCGCTGCAGCAGTTCGTGCATCTCGGTGATCTGCGTGGGGTCCTGGTATCCGGAGCGCACCGGCAGAAACGCGTATTCGATACCCACAGTGCCGGCCGCATCCTGGATCGCCTGGGAAGTCGGCTGCGCCGGGCCGCCTTCGAAATCCGGACGGTTGTTAACCACGCTGCGGAATCCGGCCGCTGCGGCCTGCGCGAGGTCCTCCGGGCCGATTTGCCCCGCGACCGCGAAATCGTGCGTCAACCATTTGAATGTCAGTGACACGTTGTTAATCCTCAATCTGAAGTCGGTTGAATGGCCGGGAAATCGAGCCCGTCCGCCACTGCAATCCGATCGTCCATCGCTTGGCGGCCGCTATCGACCGAGCAACCGGTAGAACCATGCCAGGCCCTCGGCCGTTCCCCGGGCCGGCCGGTATTCGCAGCCGACCCAGCCTTCGTAGCGCAACTCGTCGAGCAGCCTGAAGATGTGTGCGTAGTTCACCTCG
>DASYXO010000175.1:0-7644 GCA_035934825.1 Casimicrobiaceae bacterium | reverse complement strand
CAGCGTCGGATCCGGGGTTCGCACCTGGACTGCGCCCAGCGTCGTGCGCCAGAAGTCGCGCACCGCTTCGAGGGCGGCGTGGGCGGCGCCGACCCCGCGCCAGCGGCGGACCAGCTCGCGCGCCTCAGCGGCGGCCTTGCCGGCGCCAAGCCGGAACACGATCTCGCGCTCTTCCCCCGGCGCCAACTCGACCGTGACGCGCAGTGCCGCGCAGGGATCCAGCGCTGCGCCCACGCGACCGGACAGCTGTGCCTGAGCGAGCCCCGCGGGTGCCCCCAGGATTCCGTCCGGGCCGAAGAAGTCGCTGCGATCGCCACAGGCTTGACGGGTCGCGTCGTCGACGTCGAAGAAGGCGGTGCGGCCGGCAAAGTCGGTGTTGTACGAATTGCGGGCGAAGAGCGCGCCGGTCTCCGCGTCGAGCTCGGTCACCACGTGCATCAGGGTCTTCGGGCGTTCATCGCCGAGCACCCAGTCGAGGTAGCCGGTGACCGACAGGCGCCGGCTTCGATCCGAGCGGTTGCGCAGCGTCAGTGCCGAGAACTTGATCGGCGCGTCGATCGCGACGTGGATGCAAAGCTCGGATTCGATGTCGCTTTCCGTGTGCTCGAAGACGCTGTAGCCGAAGCCGTGGCGCGCGACGTACGGCGTGACGCCGCAGGTGGGCAGCAGGGTCGGCGACCAGTAGCGGCCGGTCGCCTCGTCGCGGATGTAGAAAGCCTCGGTGTTGGGGTCGCCGACCGGATCGTTCGACCACGGCGTGAGGCGGAACTCGTGGGCGTTTTCGCTCCAGGTCGTGGCGCTCCCGCTCTCCGAGACCAGGGTTCCGAATTCGGGGTTGGCGAGCACGTTGACCCACGGCGCCGGGGTCATTTGCGCCGCCGACATCGCAATCACGTATTCGCGCGCATCGGGCGTGAAGCCGCCGAGACCGTTGAATGCGAGCAGGTCGTTGCCTTGCGCGGAGTTCGCAGCGCCCGCCCCGCGGTCGGTGCGGATGGCAGGGTCGACTGCGCCAGGAGAGGACACCGCGATCGCGCCAGTCGCCCGCGCGGCCGACGCGGTGCCCGCAGCGCTGCCCGCCCGATCGAGCTGCTCGACGAGGGTCCCGCCAGAGTCATCGATGGAAACCCGCGCGACAGTCTGCAACAGGATTCGGTCGCCGTCGTCGAGTCTCGCGTCGTCGAGCACGAAGGTGCCGCCGGGTCGATCGAGCACTTCGGCGTCGCTGCCCGAGCCGAGCAACTGCTTGATCCGCTGGAACGCAGTCGATGCCCGATCATCGGGTGTCGCGCCGATGATCACCAGGTCGGTCTCGATGCCGAAAGCACGCCAATACGCGTGGGCCGAAAGCATTTGGCGGACCAGGTCGATCGGTACCGGATCGGTGACCCGCAGCAGCACGATGGGGAGATCGCCGGAGATTCCGAAACCCCACAGGCCCGATTGCCCGCGGCGATTCTTCTCGATGACGCGCGCGTCGCTACGCAGCGCAGCGCCGGCGTGGATGATCGACGCCGCCATGCGCTCGTAGAGCAGCGCATCCGAATCGCTCGCGCGGAGTCGCTGCAGTGTGCCTTGCCGATACATGCCTGCCCGCTCGAGAATGCGCTGCGCCGGCTCGGCGTCCTGGTAGTTGCGCGCAAGCGCGGTGCACGCGTCGCGCGACTCGGTGATGCCGGTGATCCAGTCGATCGTGAATGAAGCGCCGGCTTCGATGGTGAACGCAGCGCGGATGGCTGCCACCGCATCGAGCACCGGGCCCGCGCTGCCCGACAGCGCGGTGTCGCCGCACAGCGCCGCGGGATCGGCCGTGCTGCGGCCGCGGCCGATAAAGCGCATCCGGTCGGTCTCGTAGGAGACGCCGGTGGCTTCCGAGTCGCACACGCGCGCCAGATGGAAGAGCCACGGCGTCGGATCGCCGGGTGCGCTCGGGCGCCGCGTCGCGAAGATCGCGCGGAGCGCCGGGTCGATCCCGGTTTCGACGAACAGCTTGCTGAACGCGGGGTGCGCCGAGTCGGTGCCGGCAGCGGCCAGGACGACCTCGGCGTAGCTGGTCGCCGAAAGCGACCGGCGCCGTCCGGAAAGGTTCGTGAGGCGGACCCGCCGCAGCTCGACCGGGTCGACCGGCGACACGGCGATCTCGCTGCGCGTCTCGAGCCCGTAGTCGCGGCGCGAGAACGTTGCCGCTCCCGAGTCGAATCCGGTCTCGCAGGCGTCGGGCCGCCGCGACGTCGGGTGCATCGTCGTCGACCAGACGGTCCCATCGACGCTGTCGCGCAGATAGCAAAACGTCCCCCAAGGGTCGAGCGCCGAATCCTCGCGCCAGCGCGTCACGGCGAGGCCCCTGCAGCGGCTGTAGCCGCTTCCGGCGGCCGTGACCATCACATGGTAGGTGCCGTTCGAAAGCAGTCTCACGCTGGACATGGCTGGGAGCTCGCGCCGACGGTGGCGCCGCGCGGGCGGCAAGTGCGTCGACCCCGGTGCGACGACAGGGGAAGCTTAGGAATCGGCGCCGGGGACATCTTTACGCCGGCGCACGGAGCGGAAGCGGGCCCTCCGCCTATCGTGCCATGGCGAGCGCCCGCTTGCATACGTTGTCGATCGTCAAGCCATATTCACGCAAAACGACGTCGCCAGGTGCCGAGGCGCCAAAGCGATCGACACCCAGCACGTCACCGTGATCTCCCGTGTAGCGATGCCATCCTTGCGACGCGCCTGCTTCAACCGCGAGACGCCCACCGACCGACGGTGGCAACACCGCGTCGCGGTAGTCCCTGGACTCTGCGTCGAACAGCTCCCAGCTCGGCATCGAGACAATGCGCGCCCGGATTCCCTGCACCAGCAGCCTCTGCGCCGCCGCGACGACCAGGGCGACCTCGGATCCGGTCGCCATCAGGATCAGGTCGGGCTTGCCATTCGGTGCATCGGCCAACACGTACGCGCCGCGCCGCAGGCCGTCCGCTGCAGCAAAACGGTTGCGGTCGAGGGTAGGCACGCTTTGTCTCGTCAAAATCAGCGCCACCGGCCGGTCCCGCGTTTCCAGCGCGACGCGCCAGGCGACGGCAGTCTCGTTGGCATCGCAAGGCCGGATGACGAGAAGCTGCGGAATCGAGCGCAGACCGGCAAGCTGTTCGACGGGCTGGTGCGTGGAGCCATCCTCGCCCAGGGCGACGCTGTCGTGCGTGAACACATAGACCACGTGCAGCCCCATCAGCGCCGCGAGGCGGATCGCCGGCCGCATGTAGTCGGAGAAGACCAGGAAGGTCGCGCCGAACGGCAGGGTTCCACCATGCGCGGCCAGGCCATTCAGGATCGCGCCCATGCCGTGCTCGCGCACGCCGAAGTGCACATTGCGGCCAGCAGGGCTCCAGCCGCCGCCCTGCGAGCCTTGTCGGTCGCGGGCACTCGCGCCGGGGGGCTCGAAGTCTCCGGTCCCCGCAAGCGCCGTGTGGGTCGATGGATCCAGATCCGCCGAGCCTCCCGTCAGCGCCGGCACACGCGAGGCGATGGCATTCATCACCTTACCCGATGCGACCCGGGTGGCCATGCCTTTGGCGTCCGGAGGAAAGACGGGAATGTCCGCATCCCAGCCCGCAGGCAAACCGCCGCCCCGGATCTGCTCGAGCTCCCGCGCCAGATCGGGAAACGCTTGCGCGTACGCGGAGAATCGGCCGTTCCACGCAGCTTCTGCTTGCGCGCCTCGCGCCACTGCCTGGCGGAAGCATGCAAGTGTCTGGTCGGGGATGAAGAACGCCGGCTCCACTGGCCAGCCCAGGTTGCGCTTGGTCAAGCGCACTTCCTCTTCGCCGAGCGGCGAACCGTGCGCTTCGAACGAGTCCTGCTTGTTCGGCGAGCCGTAGCCGAGATGGGTGCGCACCAGAATCAGCGACGGGCGCGCGGTCTCGGCGCGCGCGGCGTGCAGCGCCTGGTCGATCGCCGCGAGGTCATTGCCGTCGCCGACCGACTGGGTGTGCCAGCCGTAGGACTCGAAGCGCCGAGCACGGTCCTCGGTGAAGGTGATGTCGGTGCCGGCGGAGAGCGTGACGCAATTGTCGTCGTACAGATAGATCAGCTTGCCGAGCTTCAGGTGGCCTGCCAGCGAAGCGGCCTCTGATGCGACGCCTTCCATCAGGTCGCCGTCGCTCACGATGCCATAAGTGAAATGATTGACGATGTCGAAGCTGGCACGGTTGTAGCGCGCGGCGAGCTGCGCTTCCGCCATTGCCATGCCCACGCCGTTTCCGAAGCCCTGTCCGAGCGGCCCGGTCGTCACCTCAACGCCAGGGGTGAGGCCGCGTTCGGGGTGACCGGGCGTAAGGCTGCCCCATTGGCGAAACTGCTTGATCTGCTCGAGCGAAAGCGCGTAACCGGTCACGTGCAGCAGGCTGTACAACAGCATCGACCCGTGTCCCGCAGAGAGAACAAAGCGATCGCGGTCGAACCAGTGCGGGTTGGCCGGATTGTGCTTGAGGAACCGGGTCCAGAGTACGCAGGCCATCGGCGCGGCCCCCAGTGGCAGCCCGGGGTGCCCGCTGCCGGCCTTCTGTACGGCATCGACCGAGAGGAAGCGAAGGGCGTTGATGCACGATTCGTCCAGAGGAGACGCTGGTCCGGTCCTGGAAGTTGCTGAGTTCATGTCGGCCGTCCTTGGATTGCAAGATGGACCACCGCGCACGCTGCCGCCGCGGCGATCCGCGAGACACGCGCGCAGCCCGGGGACGATCCGCCAGCGGCGGTCTGGGTCCAGACGCTCTCCGATTCACGAGCCGTGCAGGCAGCTTCGGACACCGTGGGTCGTCAGGGCCGCGATGGTTTCATGGTCGTGCCCTCCGAGGTCGAACACGCGCACCGGGCGGCGCGGCAGGCGGAATGCATCCATGCCACATCGGGGAAGCCGCAGGCCACCCGCACGCTGGCGTCATCCCGAGCGCGGGCTGCTCGCGCCCGCGCAGTTCGCGCCCATCGCCGAGGACTGCGGTGTCATCCTGTCAGTTCTGGTGCTCCTGCGCTTCACTCTGGATCTTCGCACCGCCCTGCTGGATATCCTTGCCCGCGCCAGCGAGCGTGTTGCATCCAGCGAGCAGCGTGAAGGGCATTGCGAACGATACGGCGAGCACGAATCCAAGCAATCGTCTCATGATCACTCCTTTTCTGGGAAGGTGAATCGCAGGCCCGCTACCCGTGCGGCCCGCATTCCCAACGATGTGCTCGCAGCGACGCCAGGTCTG
This sequence comes from Casimicrobiaceae bacterium, assembly GCA_035934825.1. Classification (GTDB taxonomy): domain Bacteria; phylum Pseudomonadota; class Gammaproteobacteria; order Burkholderiales; family Casimicrobiaceae; genus VBCG01. The sequence continues at coordinate 2,416 of DASYXO010000175.1, read as the reverse complement.
TACGGCACCGCACATAGGCATGGGGAATGCTCGTCTTTATGCGATTCCGAGGCGGGCCAGGACCGGGACCTTGACCAGATCGAGGACGAATGCGAAGGCAACGGCGGCCGCAAGCGTGCCGGCCACCACCGGAAGCCCGAGTGGCGTCATCAGCGCGCCCAGGCTCGCCAGCGTCGCGGCAATCGCAAGGTCGGCGAGCGACGAGACGATGACCCAGACGCCCGGGCGCGATCCCCACAACCTTGCGCGTTCGCGTACAGCGTAAAGCGTAGCCTGGCTGCCGAACGCGACCGTAATGAATGCCAGCGTCCTCAGCGCGTCGATGCCGAGTCCCGCCATGTATCTACCGACCATGAGCACGCCGACGCAAAACGTCAGCAGGCAGAGTCCCATCGCGACGCCTGCGGTCGTCAGCTTGCCGATGCGCCAGACATTGGGCAGCGGCGAGGGTCGGACGTTGTCCGTGGTCAGCGACATGGCCAGGAAGTCGCCGATGACCATCAGCAGGACCATCAGCAACGGGGTCAGGATCGCGTGCCCCGTCACGAGCAGTCCGATGGCGAGGAACAGCACCGTCACGATCTTCTTGATGATCGAGTTCAGCGTGTAGGTCAGAATTCGCTGGAATGTGATGCGGCCTTCCTTGACTGCGGCGACGATGCCGACGAGCCCGGGTCTCGTCAGCACGATTCCGGCCGCCGACTTGGCCACGTCGGTCGCCGTCGAGACGGCAATGCCCATCTGCGCCTGGCGCAGCGCCGGCGCGTCGTTGGCGCCGTCGCCACACATGCCGACGGTGTGGCCGCCGCTCTGGAAATCCTTCACGAGCTGGTACTTGGCTTCGGGGAGCACGCCTGCGAAGACCGCGTACTGCTCGGGGCGTACGCCGCCGGGGATGGGTCCGGGTGGACATACCGCACCCTCCAGTCCGACCGCATGCGCGACGGTCGCCGCGGTGGCCGGCGCGTCGCCCGTCACCATCACCGTGTGCACGCCCAGCGCCTGGAGCTCGGTGATCAGCGACGCCGAATCCGCGCGTGGCGGATCGCTGAGCGCGATGACTCCCGCGAGCTGCATCGATGCGGGCGGACCCGCGGCCACCGCGAGGACCCGGAAGCCCTGCGACTCGAGCCCGGTTGCGGCGGCCGCCGCCGTGGGAGACGGTTGCACGAGATCGATCACCGCGGCGAATGCACCCTTCACGACCCGCTGTGTGACGCCGCCTGCATCCACCACAGTTGCCTCGGACATCTTGGTGGCGGGGTCGAAGGGCACGAACTTGACGAGCCTCGGCGAATCGGCGGTGGGCACGCCGGCGGCGGCGGCGCGTATCGCACCGTCCACAGGGTCCTGACCACCATCGGAGCTTGCGAGCGCGCCCAATCCGAGGACCCGCCCCTCGTCGAAGCCCGGCATCGGATGTACGGTGGTCACCTTGAGCTCGTTGGCGGTCAGCGTACCGGTCTTGTCCGAGCACAGGACGTCCATCGTCGCAGCTTCGTCCACCGCCGACAGGCGCGTCGGCAGTACCCCGACGTCGGCCAGGTTTCGTGCCCCGACCGCTGCCGCTAGCGTGAAGGTGGCGGGCAATGCCACCGGAATCGACGCCAGCACCGCCGTCAGTACCAGCGGCACGATCTCCGCCGGCGTCATCCCGGAGGCATAGGCCCAGCCCACCAGCAGCACCACGACCACACCGTTGAACAGCGCAAGGTCGCGCACGACCCGCAGTACGGCCTTCTGCTGGGTGCTGACGACGTGCGCGGTGCGGACCAGCTCCGACGTGCGCCCGAACTTCGTTCGGACGCCCGTCGCCGTCACCACGGCCACCGCCTCGCCGCGCCGCACCAGCGCACCCGCGTAGGTGTCGACGCCCGGACCCGCTTCGATCGGCATCGATTCACCTGTCAGCATCGACTGATCCAGCAGAACCGACCCCTCGACGAGCTTCACGTCGGCCGCGACGACGGCACCGAGCGAAAGCTTCACACGATCGCCGGGCACGAGCTCGGTCGCGGGTACGATCTTCCAGACCCCGTCGCGTCGAACCGATGCATTCAAGGCGAGCCGGGACTTCAGAGCCTGGAGCGTTGCCTGCGCGAGTCCTTCCTGAACGAAGCTGAGTACCGCGTTGAATACCAGCAGGCCGGCGATGATCGCGGCCTCGACGTACTTGCCGAGTGCAATTTCCAGCAGGATCGCCGCCTCGAGCATCCACGGAACCGGCGCCCAGAGCTTGCCGAACGCCCTGCGCAGCGGATGCAGAGCGGTGTCGGGCATCGCGTTGGGGCCAGTCTCCGCGAGGCGGCGGCGCGCCTCGTCGCTCGCAAGGCCGCCGGGCGGTGCGTCGTCGTGGCTGGATGCCGTCATCCGTGGATCCATGGCGGGAGCGGACGGATCGGCGCGACCGGCCATC
>DASYXO010000168.1:0-14013 GCA_035934825.1 Casimicrobiaceae bacterium | reverse complement strand
TGATGTTCGGGTACATGTTCGCCGACGTGGGGCAGGGGCTGCTGATCGCGCTTGGCGCATGGTTCCTGCGCAAGCGCGTTCCGCTCGCGCGGCTGTTCGTTGCCGGCGGGCTCGCTGCGGCGGCGTTCGGCGCGGTGTTCGGCAGCGTGTTCAGCCTCCACGGCTTCCACGCACTGTGGTTCGCGGCACTCGACGATCCGCTGACGATCCTGCTGCTTCCGCTCGGTGGTGGGGCCGCGTTGCTGGCGCTCGGCCTGCTGCTCTCGGGGGTCGAGGCGTATTGGCGCGGCGAGTTCGCGCACTGGCTCGCCACCGACGCGGGGTTCATCGCCGTCTACCTCGGGCTGCTCAGCGGCTTCGCATGGTCCGCGGGCTTCGCGGTCGCAGCACTGGGCGCCGTGGCGTTCTGTCTGGGCCACGGCTGGCGCGAGCGCCGGCTCGGCGCAATCCCGGTTGCCCTGGCCGAGCTGGTCGAGCATACGCTGCAGATCATGATCAACACGCTGTCCTTCGCACGCGTGGGTGCATTCGCACTCGCCCATGCAGGGTTGTCGACGGCCATCGTCACGTTGATGCACGCGAGCGGCAATGCGCTAGTGCAGGTCCTGGTGCTGGTTACCGGCAACGCGATCGTCATCGCGGTCGAGGGCCTCGTCGTCTCGATCCAGACGACGCGCCTCGTGCTGTTCGAGTTCTTCGCCCGGTTTCTCGCGGCGGATGGCCGCGTGTTTCGTCCACTGCCCGTTCCCCCGTCGACCCTGCAGGAGAGAGGAATGAAAACGACGTACAAGTTCACCACGGCTCTGGTCGCGCTCGCGCTGGTCCTGGGCATCGGTGCAACCGCGCTCCTCTTCACGATGGTGCCGGCGCTCGCTGCGACGCCGTCGGGCGCTGCGGCGGGTGGCGGAGGCGATGCATCGAGCTTCGGCCTGATGGCGGCTGCCGTGTCGACGGCGCTGGCCGCCCTGGGAGCAGGTTTCGCGGTCGCCCGCGTCGGAACGGCTGCGGTCGGCGCGCTGGCGGAGAAACCCGAGCTGTTCGGGCGCCTGCTGATCTTCGTGGGCCTCGCGGAGGGCATCGCGATCTACGGGCTCATCGTGTCGATCCTGATCCTCAACCGGCTCGCCTGATGTCAGTCCCGATCTACCTGGGCGACGAGGCGGGCGCAGCCGGATATCGGCTGGCCGGCGTGCAGATCCGCATTCCGGCGCAAGGTGAAGAGAGGGCGGCGCTGCAGGACGCGCGCGAGCGGGCGCCGCTGGTGCTGGTCTCGGCGGCGGTCGCGGCGCACATCGATGCGCGCGCGCTGCGCGAGGCGCTTGCGGCGCTGACGCCGCCGGTCGTGGTCGTTCCCGACACGCAGGCCCAGGTCGCGCGTCCTGACCTCGTCGCACGCCTGAGCGGGCAACTGGGCTTCCCGGGATGACGCTCGAGCAACGCGCGCAGGCGCTGCTGGACCTGATCGAGACCGAGCGCAGGGCCCGCAGCGACGCGATCGTCGGCGAAGCGCGCAGCCGCGCCTTCGCACTGGTTGCGCAGGCCTACGCCAGCGCGCGAGCGCGGATGCGGGAGGCCTATGCCGAGGAGCGCCAGCGCGCGCAGGCGCAAGTCGCAGCAGCACTCGCCAATCTGCAGACCAGGCACCGCCTGCACGAGCAGCAGCGCAGCGCGGCCCTGCTGGCGCTCGGCTGGCAGCAATTGCCGGGGGCATTGCGCACGCGCTGGGGAGACGCCGGGCTGCGCAAGCTCTGGGTCGATGCGGCCGCGGCCGAGGCCCGGCGCGTGCTGCCGCGCGGCCGATGGCGTGTCATCCATGCAACCGATTGGTCGCCCGGGGAGCAGCAGACGTTCGTGGCGAAGGTCGCGAGGGATGCCGGCGAATCGCCGGGACTGGTCGGCGATTCCGGGATCGACGCTGGGCTGCGCATCGTCGCCGGCGGGAACGTCGTCGACGCAACGCTTGTGGGCCTCGTCGTGGACCGTGACGAGATCGGCGCAAGGCTGCTGCGGCAACTGGAGCAGTCCGCATGAGCCGCGCGTCGATCCGCTCGATCGGCGGTCCGGTGCTGCACGCGACGGTCAGCGGTCCGTTCAGGCTGCGCGAGGCGGTCGAGGTCGGTTCGCAGGCGCTGCTGGGCGAGGTCGTGCGCCTGCACGACGACGAGATCGTCGTCCAGGTCTACGAGGACACGACGGGGTTGCGCCCGGGCGCCGAGGTGGTCGGCCACGGGCTCCCGCTCGCAATTCGCCTCGGACCGGGTCTGCTGGGCAACATCTTCGACGGATTGCTGCGCCCGCTCTCGGGTGTGGACTCGGCTTTCGTCGCGCCGGGCATGCATCGCGCGGTGCCGTCCACCTTCGCGTTCGAGCCTCGCGTCGCGGCGCAGGACACGCTGGATCCCGGCGCGGTCTACGGCATCGCGACCGCAGCATCCGGGCGCGCGCAACGCTGCATTTGCCCGCCCAATGTCGGCGGCGAAGTAGTGGCGGTCGCGTTGGCGGGCGACTATCGCGAGGACGCGACGATATGTACGCTGCGGCTCCCCGACGGCCGCACGCAGGAGCTGGCGATGAGTCACGACTGGCCGGTGCGCACGCCGCGGCCGGTGCGACGGCGATTGCCTTCCACCGCTCCGCTGGTCACCGGCCAGCGGATCATCGATTGCCTGTTTCCGGTCGCGCAGGGCGGGCGCGCCGCCGTCCCTGGCGGCTTCGGCACCGGCAAGACGGTATTGCTCGAGGCGCTGGCCAAAGGCTGCAACGCCGACGTCATTGTCTACCTGGGCTGCGGCGAACGCGGCAACGAGATGGCGGGGGTGCTCGAAGAATTTCCGCAACTCACCGACGCGAGGACGGGGCGGCCGCTGATGGAGCGCACGGTGATCATCGCCAACACGTCGAACATGCCGGTGGCAGCGCGCGAGGCGTCGATCTACTGCGCGATCACCGTCGCCGAATATTTCCGCGACCAGGGGCAGAATGTCGCGCTGATGGCCGACTCGACCAGCCGCTGGGCGGAAGCGCTGCGCGAGGTGTCCGGCCGCTTCGGCGAGCTCCCCGGCGAGGGCGGCTATCCGGCGTACCTTTCGTCGCGCCTTGCCGACTTCTACGAGCGCGGGGCCACCGTGGAGACGCTGGGGGGCGATCACGGCTCGGTAACCGTGATCGGTGCGATCAGCCCGCCGTCCGGCGACCTGTCCGAGCCCGTGACCAGCCACACCAAGCGCTATGTCAAGGCATTCTGGACGCTCGATGCCAAGCGCGCGCAGGCGCGGTTCTACCCGGCCGTGCATCCGCTGCAGTCGTATTCCGAGGACGCGCGCGATCTCGCTCCCTGGTGGGCGGCCAATGGCAATGGCGACTGGTTGAAGCTGCGCCGCCGCTTTCTCACGCTGCTCGACGACCAGGCGCACCTCGAGCGGATGGCGCGGATCATCGGCAAGGACGCGCTGCCGCCGCGCCAGCAGCTGACGCTGCTTTGCGCCGACGTCGTCAACGACGCGTTCCTCCGGCAGTCGGCGTTCTCGCCGGTCGATCGCGTCTGCAGCCCCGGCCGCCAGGCGCTGATGATGCGATTGGTCGGCAGGTTTGTCGACTTGGCGGAGGATGCGGTCGCCGCCGGTGTGCATCCCGACCGGGTGGGTGAACTGCCGTCGCTGCGCCCGCTGCAGCGAATGGGCGAGGACATCCCCGACGCCGAGCTCGCGCGCTTCGCGACGCTGGACGCGAATCTCGATCGCGACTTCGCGGAACTCATGCGCACCCACGGGGCAGGCAATGAGACTCACGGTTGAGGGCGCCGCCTCCCGCATCGAAGGTCCGTTGCTGTTCCTGCGCCGGACGCTCGATGTCGGCCTGAACGATGCCGTGCAGATCGTCGGCGGCGACGGCCGCACGCGGCTGGGCCGCATCGCGGCGATCGACGAATCATTCATGACGATCGAAGTGCTCGAGTCGACGTCGGGCCTGGCGCTGTCCGACACCGTGGTGCGCTTCTTCGGCGAGCCGCTGACCTTCGGACTCGCACCGTCGATCCTGGGGCGCGTGTTCAACGGCGTCGGGCAGGTCATCGACGGCGGGCCGCCGGTCGCGACGCGGCAGATGCAGCGCATCGAGGGCCTGCCGATCAACCCGGTGCGGCGGGCCGGACCGCGCGACTTCATCGAGACCGGCGTCACCGCGCTGGATCTGATGAACAGCCTGGTGCGCGGCCAGAAGCTGCCGATATTCTCCGGCGGAGGCTTGCCGCACGACCGCCTTGCAGTCGAGATCGCAACGCATGCCCGACTGCGCCACGAGTCGGCGACCGAAGGCGATTTCGCGATCGTGTTCGCCGGCATCGGCGTGCCTTACGACAGCGCCGAATTCTTTCGCAGGAGCCTTGAACAGTGCGGTGCGCTGGAGCGCACCGCACTGTTCCTGAACCTCGCCAGCGATTCGTCGACGCAGCGGCTCCTGACCCCGCGCTTCGCGCTGACCGCCGCCGAGTACCTCGCGTTCGTCGAGGGCAAGCACGTGCTCGCGATTCTGACCGACATGACCAACTACGCGGAGGCGCTGCGCGAGGTGTCGTCGTCGAAGGGGGAGATCCCGAGCCGCAAAGGCTTTCCCGGCTACATGTACTCGGACCTGGCCAGCCTCTTCGAGCGTGCAGGGTGCATCCGCGGGTTGAAGGGAACGCTGACGCAGCTATCGATCCTGACCATGCCCGCCGACGACATCGGACATCCAATCCCGGACCTGACCGGCTACATCACTGAGGGCCAGATCGTGCTTTCGCGCGACCTCGACCGGCGCGCCGTCTATCCGCCGATCGACGTGCTGCCGTCGCTGTCGCGCCTGATGAAGGACGGCATCGGAGAGCGCTACACGCACGCCGACCATCCGGCGCTGTCGAGCCAGCTCTACGCGGCCTACGCCCGAGCCGTGCAGGCGCGCGTGCTGGCGAGCGTCGTCGGCGAGGAAGGACTCGCCGCCACCGATCGCCAGTACCTGGCGTTCGGCAAGGCCTTCGAGAACGACCTCGTTGGCCAATCCGAGGCCCGCACGCTGGAGAAGAGCACGGAGGCCGGCTGGCGCCTGCTCGCTGGCCTGCCTCCGGCGGAGTTGACGCGCCTGTCCGATGCGCAGATCGCCGCGCATGTCGCTCCCCGCCGCGGGATTCGTGCCGACGCGAAGGGCTGAGCATGTTCGCGACCGCGTTACCTGTCCCGATCGGCGACGAGCAAGGAGCGCTGCGATGAGCGCGGCGAGCGTCACCCGCGCCGCAGTGCTCGAGATGAAGGACGAGCAGCGCGCGATGCACGAGGGGTACGTGTTCCTCGACGAGAAATGCCTGCTGCTTGGCGGCGAGATCCTGCGCGAGCTTGCGCGCTATGCGAAGATCGACCGCGCATTGACCGATGCCCAGCAGGAGGCGACCAAGGCGCTGCAGGCGGCGATCGCCCGGCACGGCCTCGAGGACCTGCAGGTCTATCCTCCTCTCGACCAGAGCGCCGCGGTGCTGGCGCGCGAAACGCGCTCGATCATGGGGGTGCGCCTGCAGGACCTGACATGGCATCCGGCGCAGGTGGCGGCGCGGCCGTCGGTGCAGCCGTCCCCCGAGGCTGAGGCCTGCCGGCGGGCGTTCGTCGCGCTGGTCGAGGAGGCGGCGCGCCTGGCCGCGGCGAGCGGGAATCTCGAGCGTCTTTCCTACGAGTACCGGCGCTCGGTGCGCCGCGCGCGCGCTCTGCAGGACGTGCTGCTGCCCGAGCTCGACCAGCAGGTCCAGCGGATCGAGACCCGCCTCGAGGAGCTCGAACAGGAGGACGCGGTCGCGATGCGAATCCGCGCCTGACCCGCGGATCCCCTGTCGCACGCGCATGTGGATGTTCCTGAGCTGCGTGAACTGCAGCAGCTCCCCCACGCAGTCCTCGCGCCAGAACTCCGCCGGCCGCCGGCTCAGTTCCAGAGGTCGACGGTCTTGCCTTCCGCGCGCAGGCGTTCGGCGCGTGCGCGCAGCCAGCGCTGGAACGAAGGCTCGCTCGCATAGCCTTTCTCGGCGACGTAGGCGAATGACGACGAGAAATGGAATGGACGCAGGTAGGCATCGATGCGGAACACCTCGGCACCCGCGGCGTCGAAGAACACGACCGATGGCGCATAGACGATGCCGAGCTCGCGCGCCCAGGCTGCCGCTGTCGTCCGGTGCCCGGCCGGCGTGACCAGCGGCGTGCTCGCGAAGATCGGGAAACGCGCGACGTCGAAGCGCCGGACCTGCGCCATGACGTCGCGGTGGTGGAAGCCCTCGCGGTGCAGCTCGTCGCAGGCCGGGCAATCGACTGTCTCGAAGATCACCGCCAGCGGCTTGCCGCCGGCGCGATGCGCGAGGTCGTAGGGCGGTGACATGAAGAACGGCTCGTCGTGCAGCGTCGGGCTCGCCTCTTCCTTTACGCGTGCCTGCAGCCAGCTCGCGAGGGGCTGCTCGTGCTCGCGCCTGCCCGCAACGTAGTCGAGGACCGCCTCGAAGCGCTGCGGCGGCCAGTAGCCGTCGATCCGCGCGACGACCCGGGCGTGCTCGTCGAAGAACAGAACGGTCGGGGTGAACTGGACACCGAGCCTGCGAGCGAGCTCCTTCTCGGACATGACGCTCCCGTCGACCCACTTGGTGTCGCGATCGCCCCAGATGTCGAGCGCGATCGCGACGAAATGCCTGCGCGTGGTCTCGACGATCGCGCGCTGGGAAAAATTGACCCCCATCAGCTTCGCGCAATACGGGCAGCCGTCCTGGCCGAAGTAGACCAGCAGCCTCTTGTGCTCGCGCGACGCGTCGGCGATGTCCTCGCGGAAATCGAGGAAGGTCGTCGCGAACCACGGGGGGATCGCGATCGGCTGCGCAGCGGCGCCCTGCGCGATCGCCGCGCCAGGGCCCGCAGCCAGTGCCAGCGCGAACATCACGATCGCCCCGATTTTCATGCGCACCTGTCCATCGTCGGAATCCGCTGCCCCATTCTCCATCATCGACGCGGCGGCCGGGGAGGTCAACCACGCCGCATCGGGGTCAACCACTGCGGCACGGACCGGCTGATACGATGACGGTCGATTCACGGGAGCGCAATTGGCATCGACCGAAGTGCAATCCGGAACGCCGCTGCTGCTGGTGTCCACGGCCACGCAATGGCTGGGGACCGCGCGCATACCACGCGCGCTCGCCCAGGCAGGCTTCGAAGTATCGCTGCTGACCCCGCGGAACGCACTTGCCGAGAAGAGCCGCCATGTCGCCCGATTCGGCTACCTACCCGACGGCGCGACGCCCGCGCAGTGGGCCGCGGTGTTCGGCGCAATGGTCGAAGCGACGTCCCCGCGCATCGTCGTGCCCTGCGACGACATGGCATTCCGGCTGCTGAGCCTGCTCGCGCAGGCGGATCGCCCCATGGTGCGGCCGGAGCTCGCCCCGCGGCTCGCGGCGCTGATCAGGCGCTCCCTGGGAGACCCTGCCCATTACGAGGCGAGCGTCGACAAGACGCTCCTGCCACCGGCCGCACAGGCGCTGGGCGTTCGCGTTCCGCCCTACGCCGTGGTCCAGTCGCCGCCGGATGCCGAGGCGTTTGCCGCCGCTCGGGGATACCCGGTGGTCCTGAAGCGGGGGAACGGATTCGCGGGCCAGGGCGTGGCGATCTGCGCCGACCGCCTCGCGCTTGCGCGCGCGTTCGAGGAGTTCACGAGGGTCAACGCCCAGGACCCCACGTGCAGCGTCGCGAACCGGCACCTGGTGCAGGCGCGCATCGCGGGTCCCATCCGGTACTACATCGCGACTGCCTGGAACGGCACGCTGGTCGCCGGATACGCTGGCGAGAAGGTCGTCGCGCACCCGGAGCCGGTCGGTCCGCCGACGGTCACCCGTTATTTCCGGTCGCCGGCGCTGCGCGAGACGACGGCGCGGCTCGCCAGCGGATTCGGGATCAGCGGACACTTCTTCGCGGAATTCGTGGTCAGCGATCGCACGGGGGAAGCAAGCCTGCTCGAGCTCAACCGGCGCATCACACCGGCGTCCCATCTGGGCAGCGCGCGCAACGTGGATTTTTGCGCAGCACTCTACGCCGGCGTGCACGGCAGGCCGTCGACCTCGGGCGCCGACATCGCCGAGGGCAAGGAAGGGATCAGCGTGTTCTTCCCCGGCGAATGGCTGCGCGATCCCGAAAGCCGGTACCTGTCCGAACATCCAGTCGACGTTCCCTGGGACGAGCCCGAGCTGTTCGAGGCCATGCTCGCGCTGCGGCACGCGCGCTGATGCGGGTCCCGCCCGCGCCGGTCAGTTGAGAACCCCGGCCAGCTCGCGCCGGTAGCGGCGTACGATGGCGCTGTCTCCAGGCAGCGCTGCGAACACCGTCAGCATCGTCTTGCGTCCGATGTCGTCACCGAACTTGCGGTCGGTGCGCACGATCGCGAGCAGCTGCTCGAGCGCCCGCTCGTAGTCGCCTTCCGACGCAAGCGCGTTGGCGTATGCAAGCATCGCGGCGCAATCCGCAGGCGCCGCTGCCGTACGGCGGGCGAGGGTCGCAAGGTCGGTGCCCGCATCGCGGGCGAATGCCGCGCGCGCCTTGACTTGCGCGAGCCTGCGCAGGTCCCGCACGGCGCGCCGGGTTCCCTCGATTCCGCTGATCAGCGCATTCGCGTCCGCCGGTCGGCTCGCCGCGAGCAGCGCCTCGATCCTGGTCAGCAGCAGGTCCTCGTCCTGCTCGTCCTGCGCCCGCGCTTCGTCCAGCCGCGCGAGTGCCGCGACGGGGTCGCCTTCGGCCAGCAGTGCCTTGGCCGCGGCGACCAGCGGCGCGGCCGGCGATGGCAGGGCGACGGCGAGAAAGTCGCGTATGGCCCCTTCCGGCAAGGCGCCAGTGAATTCATCGACGACACCGCCATCGATGAACAGCTTGCAGTTCGGTATGCCGCGCACGCCATATTCGCCGGCGAGCTCGGGCTCGTCTTCCGTGTTGAGCTTCGCGAGCGTCAGGCGGCCGTCGTATTCGGCGGCGATGCGGTCGAGGATCGGTGCGAGCGTGCGGCAGGGTCCGCACCACGGCGCCCAGAAATCGACCAGAACGGGGCGCAGGCCGGAGCCCTGCAATACCGCCTCGTCGAAGTTCGCGCGCGTGAGGTTGATCGCGGTCATGGGGTCGCCAGTGGGGGGTCCGGAATCACCCAATTGGGGTCGGCGAGCGGCGAACGCAAGCGGAGCGTCGCTGGCCGTTTCGCGCGCCAGGCGCATCTGCGGCCGGTGCGGTCCAGGTATCCCGGGCCGAGGTCGGCCCCGCGCAGGCCGATCTGCCGCGGCAGCGCCGACGGGGTCAGGTCGAGCGGGGCCGCTGCCTCGGTGAAACCCCCGGCGTCGACGACCCGGACGAGATGGGCGAGCCGCGCCAGGTCGGCCGAGGAATCGCTCGAGGGAATGCGACATCGAATCCATGCATCGCAGCTATGCTACGCATGCGCTTCCCTTCCGGGCAGAGGCGACGCAGAATCGCGCCATTGCCACTGCCTGTCCCGTCGTCCGCCCGGTCGTGTCATCCCCGCCGCTCTCCTACGCCGCATCCCCCAGCCGACCGACGCTGCGCTTGCCCGCAGGCGCATGCGACACGCACGTTCACGTGTTCGGACCGCAAGCGCGGTTCGCGTTCGCGCCGGGGCGCAGCTTCACGCCCTGCGAGGCACCGAAGGAGAAGCTGTTCGCGCTGCACGCGCTGCTCGGCATCGAGCGTTGCGTCGTCGTCCAGTCGAACGCCCACGGTTACGACAATTCGGTAACCGAGGACGCGCTGGCGGCCAGGCGCGGCGCATACGTCGGCATCGCGCTCGTGCCGCTTTCGGTCGATGATGCCGAGCTGGCACGCCTCGACGCCGCGGGATTCCGCGGTGCACGCTTCCACTTCCTGCCCCACCTCGGCACCGCGGCGCCGATCGACGACGTCATCGCGTTCGGCAACCGGCTCGCCGGCATCGGCTGGCACCTGCAGCTGCATTTCGAGAGCCCGCTGATTCACGACCTCGCCCGCGCGCTGCTGCGCTCGCCGGTTCCGGTGGTCATCGATCACATGGCGCGCATCGACGCCTCACGCGGAGTCGACCAGCCGGATTTCCGTCGACTGCGCGAGCTGATGCGCGATCCGAGGATCTTCGTGAAGGTCAGCGGACCGGAGCGCGCATCGCGCCAGGGACCGCCCTACGCCGATGCCGTCCCGTTCGCGAAGGCGCTCGTCGAGGACGCCGGGGATCGCGTGCTGTGGGGCACCGACTGGCCGCACCCCAACCTCGATCACGTTCCCGACGACGGACTGCTGGCCGATCTGATCGTGCGGATCGCGCCGGCCGATGCGCTGCGGCAAGCGCTGCTCGTGGCCAATCCGGAGCGCCTCTACCGATTCGGTCCACGCCCGTGAAGCGCTCCGTGGGCGAGGTCGCGATCGACGGCCGCCGTGGTGTTCCTCGCCGCCAGCGAGGCAGGTTTCATCACCGGCACCGTCGTCGTCGTCGATGGTGGCATGACCGTCCGTTGAGACTGAGATAACCACGACGTCAAATCCCGAGGAGCAGCCGATGATCAGAAGAGTCGCCTCAGCGCTCGTCCTGGTGGGTGCCATGGTCGCCACGCCCGCCTTCGCCCAGGAAGATGTCGTGCACCTGGTCGTCGCGTTCCCGGCGGGCGGTCCGACGGACTTCGTCGCGCGGACGATCTCCGAGCAGCTCGGCCGCGAGCTCCACAAGCACGTGATCGTCGAGAACAAGCCGGGCGGCAACGGCGCCGTCGCCGCGGAATCCGTCGCGCGCTCGGTGCCCGACGGCACCACGATCTGGCTCTCCAGCGTCGGAGCGGTCGCGATCAATCCGGTCCTGTACACCAAGCTCGCCTACAACGTTGCCGACCTCGCCCCGGTGTCGCTCGTCGTCAACAACAACGAGCTGCTGGTCGTAAACCCGGCCAATCCGGCAAAGAGCGCGGCCGAGTTCGTCGCGAACGCACGGAAGGCATCGAAGCCGGTGGCGATCGCGTCGACCGGGATCGGCAGCATCCCCCACCTCGCGATGGAGCAGCTCGCCGAGTCGACGAAAGTGGGATTCCTGCACGTCCCGTACAAGGGGGCGGCGCCGGCGATCACCGATCTCCTTGGCGGACAGGTGCAGGCGTTCTTCGGCGACGTTCCGGGCCTGATCGGCCAGGTCAAGGGCGGCAGGCTGCGCGCGATCGGCATTGCGGCGCCGAAGCGCAATCCTGAGCTGCCGAATGTGCCGACGCTGGCCGAGCAGGGGCTCCCGGGCGTCGACACCGACAACTGGTACGGACTGTTCGTCAGCGCCAAGACGCCGACGGCAATGATCAAGGCGCTGAACGAAGCCGCGCGCAAGACGCTCGCCACACCGGCGGTTCGCGACAAGCTGCTGGCCGCCGGTGCGGAACCCGCGTCGTCGTCGCCTCAGGCGCTGGAAACGTTGCTCGAACACGACACCGCGAAGTGGGGCAGGCTGATCAGGGCGAAGCACATTTCGCCGGAGGGCTGATGACCCTGCCCGACGCAACCGTCGCTGCGCGGGCCGGGCGATGACCGGGGACATCCGCGTGCCGCAGGTCGAGCCCGGCACCCGGCCCGTGCTGGCCAGGATCGAGCGCTCGATCCTCGCCGAGCGCGGGCACGTCTCGCTGCTGTACCAGGTGCTACTCAACAGCCCGCCGATCGCCGAAGGCTGGGAAAAGCTGCTCACCGCGGTGCGAAGCCGGACGCTGGTTCCGGGCAACCTGCGGGAGCTCGCCATCCTGCGCGTCGCCGTGCAGAACCGCGCATCGTTCGAGTACGAAGCCCATGTGTCGCACGCGCTCGCAGCGGGGGTGCCGCAGGCGAAGATCGACGCGATTTCGCGCTGGCGGCGCGGCGACGGGTCGGCGCCGGCGAGCGGGAGCCCCGATCCTTTCGACGACGACGAGCGCCTGGTCCTCGAGCTCGCCGACGTGATGACGCGCGACATCGACGTTCCCGATGCGCTGTTCGACCGGCTGCGGACGCGTTTCGATGCCCGGGGCGTCGTCGAGGTCATCACGACCATCGCGGCCTACAACATGGTGTCGCGCTTTCTCGTCGCGCTGAATATCGTGCACCGATGACGACGTCGCGTGCCGACGCGCTGCTGGTGAAGTTCCGCTGGCCTGGGCGTGGCCCGGGTGTGGCGCTGCGCGACCTGATTGCGGGCCATCCCGTGGCCCTGCAGCTGCGCCAGTTCCGCGCCGTCGATGGCGACGAAGGCTATGCGTACGTGGACGTCGGGGACGAGGGCGCGGCACTGGCGCGGCTGGCGGCCTCGCTGCAGGAAGCGCTCCCCGGCGCGGTCGTCGCACGCCTCGCGGCGATGACCGGCATTGCGGGCGCGTCCTCGGGTGCAGCGGCGCCCTGGCGCTACGTCGTCGAGACCGACGTGCTTCCCGAGCGGGAAGCGGACTTCAACGCGTGGTACGACAGCGAGCACCTGCCCGGCCTCGCATCGGTTCCCGGCACCGTGCGCGCGAAGCGCTACCGCAACGTCGACGGTCATCCGCGCTACCACGCCTGCTATGACCTGGTGCGGCCGGAGACCCTGGGTAGTCCGCCCTGGCTGGCGGTGCGCGCCACGCCCTGGAGTGGCCGCGTGCGGCCGGCGTTCGTCAACACGCGGCGGACGATGTTCCGGTGCACCTAGGCGCCACTTCATTCGCGCGCGAAGTTGGTGTGTAATCGCGGCAGCGAACCCCGGGTGTCCCCATGAACGCCTCCGATGGCGCCTTTACTGCGGCGCGCGACTTCCTGCTCGCGCATCGCACCGACTACGAGACGGCCGTGCGCGGTTTCCGCTGGCCGGAGCTCTCGCATTTCAACTGGGCCCTCGATCACTTCGATTCACTGGCACTCGGCAACGAGGCGCCGGCCCTGTGGATCGTCGGCGAGGACGGCAGCGAGCACAAGCGCTCGTTCCGGCAGATGGCGCAGCGCTCGTCGCAGGTCGCCAACCACCTGAAGAGCCTCGGCGTGCGGCGTGGAGACCGCATCCTGCTGATGCTGGGCAACGAGATCGCGCTGTGGGAGACGATGCTCGCAGCGATGAAGCTCGGGGCGGTCGTGATCCCCGCGACCGCGCTGCTGACGGCGGACGACCTGCGCGACCGCATCGAACGCGGACGGGTGCGCCACGTCGTCGTCGCCAGCGCCCACACGCCGAAGTTCCTCGATGTGGCCGGTGGCTACACCCGGGTCTGCGTGGGGGCGCCGCGGCCGGGCTGGACGAGCTACGAGGCCGCCGCTACTTGGCCGACGGCGTTCGCGCCCGACGGTCCGACCCGCGCAGACGACCCGCTGCTGCTCTATTTCACGTCGGGCACGACATCGAAGCCCAAGCTGGTGCTGCATACGCACGAGAGCTATCCGGTCGGGCACCTGTCGACGATGTACTGGATCGGGCTCGTGCCCGGCGATGTTCACCTCAATATCTCGTCTCCCGGTTGGGCAAAGCACTCCTGGAGCTGCGTGTTCGCACCCTGGAACGCAGGCGCCTGCGTCTTCATCTACAACAGCGCGCGGTTCGATGCCGACGGCCTGCTCGCGGCCCTCGAGCGCTGCCGCGTCACGACGCTGTGCGCGCCGCCGACCGTCTGGCGCTTGCTGATCCAGCAGGACCTCTCCGCCTATCGCGGTCGCCTGAAGCTGCGCGAGCTGGTAGGGGCGGGCGAGCCCCTGAATCCGGAGATCATCGACCAGGTGCGCGATGCCTGGGGAATCACGCTTCGCGACGGCTATGGCCAGACCGAGACCACGGCGCTGCTCGGGAACTCGCCCGGTCAGCCTCTCAAGCCGGGATCGATGGGGCGCCCGCTGCCCGGCTACCGCGTGAGCCTGCTCGACACCGACGGCCGCGCATCCGACGAGGGCGAGGTCTGCCTCGACCTCGCCGCGCATCCGCTGGGGCTGATGCGCGGTTACGAGGACAGCCCGCAGGCGACGACCCACGCGATGCGTGACGGCCATT
>DASYXO010000166.1:0-4323 GCA_035934825.1 Casimicrobiaceae bacterium | reverse complement strand
ACCCGGAAGGCGATTTCGCCCTCCGGCGCGGCCGGCTCGCGCTGGCCGTGGAAGACCGCCTGACCTTCGGCAACATCGGCGTCTACGACACCGCGCTGTTCGCCGGGCTGCCGCGCGGCGTCAGGTTGCAGATGCTGCCGCTCTACCGCACCTGGATCGGCCGCGGGCTCGTGTCTGGCGAGTACTACGACGGCGGCTGGGCCAACGTCGGTACTCCGGACGACCTGCGGGCGCTCGACGCCATGCTCGCCGGTCCTTCCGGACCCGCTCCGGGACCCGCTTCTGTGGACGCGGGCACGTGATTTGCACGCGATCGGGATCGGGACATCGCCGGCACGTCGCCGAACCCCGGACCCGCCGCCGCCTCCCTGCCGCGAGCCCGCCGCATGCCCGCTGCCACCGTTGAGCGACAACCGTGACCACGAACAATCCGCTGCTCGATTTCTCCGGACTGCCCCGATTCGACCTGATCGACGCGATGCACGTCACGCCCGCCATCGACGCACTGCTCGCGCAGGCGCGCGCAGCGTTCGACGCAGTCGGCACCGACGCACGGATCCCGACCTGGGACACCGTCGTCGCACCGACCGAAGTCGTCCTCGACCATCTCGACCGCGCGTGGAGCGCGGTGGGACATCTCAACGCCGTCGTCAGCACGCCGGCCATTCGCGATGCCTACAACGCAAACCTTCCGAAGGTCACCGCGTTCCACGCCGACATCGCGCAGGATTCGCGCCTGTTCGAGCGCTATCGCGCCCTCGCCCGCGGCCCGTCGTATTCGACGCTCGGGGCTGCGCGACGCAAAGTGGTCGACAACGCGCTTCGCGATTTCCGCCTGGGCGGCGCGGAGCTGGGCGACGCCGGCAAATCCCGGCTGAAAGTGATCCAGGAGGAGCTCGCCATGCTGTCGGCGAAGTTCGACGACAACGTGCTCGACGCCGAGAATGCGTGGGCCTACCACGTCGAGGACCCAGGCGCGCTCGCCGGCCTTCCCGCAGACGTGATCGCCGCCGCCCGCGCGGACGCGCAGTCCGAGGGGCGCGACGGCTACAAGCTGACGCTGCGCTCGCCCTGCTATGTCCCGGTGATGCAGTATGCCGACGACCGCGCGCTCCGTGCGCGGATGCACCGCGCGGCGACCACGGTCGCGTCCGATCTCGGCGAATCGCCCGACTGGAACAACACCGGCGTGATCTCGCGAATCCTCGAGTTGCGCAACCAGGCGGCGCAGCTCCTCGGCTACGCGCATTTCGCCGCGCTGTCGCTGGTGCCGAAGATGGCGCGGACGCCGGTCGAAGTCCTCGCTTTCCTGCGCGACCTCGCCGCGCGGGCGCGTCCGTTCGCCCAGCGCGAGTTCGCCGAGCTCCGCGCGTTCGCGAGGTCCGAGCTCGGCATCGACGAGCTGGCGGCGTGGGACATCGCATGGGCATCCGAGAAGCTGAAGGCGCGCCGGTATGCATTCTCGGAGCAGGACATCCGGGAATACCTCCCCGAAGACCGCGCGCTCGCCGGGCTGTTCCGGGTCGTCGAGACGATCTACGGGGTGACTATCCGTACCGGCAGCGCGCCGGTGTGGCACCCGTCGGTGCGTTTCCACGAGATCTACGATGCGCAGGGAGCGCTCGTCGGCCAGTTCTATCTCGATCTGCATGCACGCGAAGGCAAGCAAAGCGGTGCGTGGATGGACGATGCGATCAACCGCCGTTACTCGGCGGAGCATCTGCAGCATCCGGTTGCCTACCTGACCTGCAATTTCCCCGGGCCGGTGGGCAACCGGCCCGCCCGCCTGACCCACCGCGAGCTCACCACGCTGTTCCACGAGTTCGGCCATGGGCTGCACCAGCTGCTGACGCGCGTCGACGTGGCCGGCGTGTCCGGGCTCCAGGGCGTCGAATGGGATGCCGTCGAACTGCCGAGCCAGCTGATGGAGAACTTCTGCTGGGAATGGGACGTGCTGTCGTCGATGACGGCGCACGCGCAGACCGGCGAACCGCTGCCGCGCGCGCTGTACGAGCGCATGCTCGCAGCGCGCAATTTCGAGAGCGGCATGGCCATCGTGCGGCAGCTCGAGTTCGCACTGTTCGACATGCTGCTGCACAGCGCGTACGCACCCGGCGGCGGCGAATACGCGAGCCCGCAGGCGGTGCTCGATGCCGTTCGCCGCGAGATCGCCGTCGTGCCGCGCCCGGACTACGACCGCTTCATGCACGCATTCGGCCACGTCTTCGCAGGCAGCTACGCCGCCGGCTACTACAGCTACCTGTGGTCCGAGCTGCTATCCGCGGACGCCTACAGCCTGTTCGAGGAGCGAGGCGTGCTGTCGCCTGCGGTCGGAGCCCGCTTTCGCGACGAGGTACTTGCGCGCGGCGGCACGCGTCCCGCGCTGGAATCGTTCGTCGCGTTCCGTGGCCGGCCGCCGCAGCTCGATGCCCTTCTGCGCCATAATGGCATGGTCGCATCCGCGACGAACTGACGCGTCATCCGGAGGACTCGCCATGAATCCGATACGCACTGCCTTGCTGTCGCCGTGCGTGGCGCTGGCCTTCGTCCTGGCGGCGCAGGCGGCGCCGCTCTACCGCTACATCGACGCCAACGGTCACGTCGTCTATTCCGACCAGCCACCGCCGCCTGGCGCGAAAGCGGTGCAGGCGAAGCAGTTGCAGGGGAACGTCATCGATACCGACACGACCCCGCTCGCGACCCGCCAGGCGATGCAGGTCTTTCCGGTCACGCTTTATACGTTCGACTGCGGCGACGTCTGCCGCGATGCCCAGGCGCTGCTGGTCAAGCGCGGCGTGCCGTACACGAGCGTCGATGTCACGACGCTGGAAGGGGGTACGAGACTGAAAGCGCTGACCGGCGGTCAATCGGCGCCGGCGCTGCAGGTCGGCGGCAAGCTGCTGGCAGTCGGGTTCAACGAAACGCGCTGGCAGGCGCTGCTCGACGAAGCCGGCTATCCGAAGACCGCGCCGCCGCTGCGCGCCGCCCGGGGTGCCGCGCCTGCGAAGGTCCCGGCGAATGCGCCCGTGAATGTGCCTGCGAAGGCCCCTGCCAGTGCACCTGCCGAATCCGCGACGACGCTGGAGGGCAAGCCACCTGCGCCGACCGGCACCCTGCCGCAGCCGCCCACTGGGCCCGCGAAAGGCAGCGGCTATCCGCAATGACCGCAGGTGCGGGGGCCGGCGATGAAGCTCGTCACCTGGAACGTCAATTCGCTGAATGTCCGGCTGCCACGGCTCGTCGCGTGGCTCGGCGCGAACGCACCCGACGTCGTGTGCCTGCAGGAAACCAAGCTCGAGGATGCGAAGTTCCCGGTCGAGGAGCTGCGTCAGGCCGGCTACGCATCGGCGTTCGCCGGACAGAAGACCTACAACGGCGTTGCGATCCTCACCCGCGCCGGCCTGATGGTCAACGACGTCGCGCGGGGCATCGACGGCTTCGACGATGCGCAGAAGCGCGTCATCGCCGCGACCGTCGAAGGCATCCGCGTCGTCTGCGCGTACGTCCCCAACGGACAGGCGGTCGGCTCCGACAAGTATGCGTACAAGCTCGCCTGGTGTCGCGCCGCCGCTTTGCATCTGCGCGACGCGCTGGCGCGGCATCCGCAGCTCGTGATGGCGGGCGATTTCAACGTCGCACCCGAAGATCGCGACGTCCACGATCCGGCACTGTGGGAGGGCCAGGTGCTGTGCTCCGAGCCCGAGCGCGCGGCGTTCCGCGAATTCCTTGCCGCCGGGCTCAAGGACAGCTTCCGGCTGTTCGACCAGCCGCCGAACGTCTTCAGCTGGTGGGATTACCGGCAGCTCGCGTTTCCGAAGAACCGCGGCCTGCGCATCGATCACATCCTGCTGTCGGAGGCGCTCGCCTCGCAGTGCACGTCGTCGCGAATCGACCGCAACGCCCGCAAGGGCGAAAAGCCCTCGGATCACGCGCCGGCGATCGTCGAGATCGCCGCCGACGACGCCCTGCGCTGACGTCCTGATCGTCGTCGATTCGCGCTCGAAGTCCGCAAACGCCAGCAGTTTGTGCGATGGGCGGCGGGCAGCGCGCGTCTACGCGCTCGAAGTCTGCAAACGCCTGCCTGCGGGTCCCGGTGCAGCATCGCTCGAGGACAACCTGCCGTAGCTGTTCCTGTCGGGCTCGCTCGCCGCACCACCCGCGACGGCAGGCGCTCCCACTCGCGCTCGACGCGCCCTGCCCGCTGCCCCGACAGATTGGTGCCGACTCGATGCTCGACCTGCGCTGCCGCACCGCTTGGCGAGTGGCGACGGGCTACGCGAAGGGCGCCTGTGGCGCAGTCGTGCAAGCGGGTGGCTCGTGCGC
>DASYXO010000207.1:0-6423 GCA_035934825.1 Casimicrobiaceae bacterium | reverse complement strand
CGTGCGCTGGTCATCGGCAGCTTCCTGCGCAAGGACCATCCGCTGCTCGCGCACCGGCTGCGCCAGGCAGCGAAGAAGGGCGCGCAGATCAGCTCGCTGCACTCGGTCGACGATGACTGGCTGATGCCCGTCGCCCATCGCGCAATCGTGCCGCCGTCGCTGCTGCCGATGATGCTGGCGGAGATCGTCGTCGCGGCGGCCCAGGGCGCGGGCAGCGAGTTGCCGCGGGCGCTGGCCGGAATCGAGCCCACCGCGGGCGCCGAAGTGATCGCCGCGAGCCTGCTCACGGGCGAGCGGCGCGCGATCCTGCTCGGCAACTACGCGGTCCAGCACCCCGAAGCCTCGCAGATCGCCGCGCTTGCGCGGGCGCTCGCCTCGATCACGGGCGCGTCGCTCGGGGTGCTGACCGAGGCCGCCAACACGGTCGGTGGCCACGTCGCGGGCGCGCTGCCGCAGCGCGGCGGCCGCAACGCGCGGGCGATGCTGGGTGGCGGCGGGGACGAACCGCGGCGCGCCTACGTCGTGCTGCATGCCGACCCCGAGTTCGATTGCGCCAATCCGGTGGCCGCACGGGCGGCGCTGCAGAAAGCCGAGTTCGTCGTCGTGATGAGCCCGTTTCGCCACGGCATGAAATATGCCGACGCGCTGCTGCCGATCGCGCCGTTCACCGAGACCTCGGGAACCTTCGTCAATTGCGAGGGCCGGGTGCAGGGGTTCCATGGCGTCGCCACCCCCGCAGGCGAGTCGCGGCCGGGATGGAAGCTGCTGCGCGTACTCGGGACCATGCTGAAGCTGGATGGCTTCGAATTCGAGACTTCCGAGGAAATCCGCGATGCGGTGGTCGCGCAGAGCGGCGACCTCGCAGCGCGGTTGTCGAGCGGCACGCGCACGCCGATCGTTGCGCCTGCGACGTCGGCGGCGACGGTCGAGCGCGTCGCCGACGTGCCGATCCATTTCGCCGATCCCCTGGCGCGGCGCGCGCCGGCGTTGCAGCAGACTGCCGACGCCCGGCCGCCGCGGGCCAGGCTCAATCGAACGCTGCTCGACGCACTGGGGATCGCCGAAGGGGCGCAGATCAAGGTCAGGCAGGGGGCCGGGGAGGCCGTTCTCGCGACCCAGGTCGATCCGGCGGTGCCACCGGGGGTGGTGCGCATTGCGGCAGCGCATCCGTCGACCTGCGGTCTCGAGGGCCTTTCCGGCCCCGTCACCGTTGAGCGCGCATGAGCGAGGCGCGCGTAGCGAAAGCCCGCAGGGCCTGCCGTCGCGCGATTGCGGGAGGCCGATGCGACGATGCGTGCGTGCCCCGGTGGACCATGGAGGCCGAGGCATAGCATGGCCGACCTGCTCGCACCCCTGCAGAGCGCCATGGGCGCGTGGTGGCTCCCGGTCTGGACGATCGTCAAGGTGGTCGCCATCGCCGTGCCGCTGATCATCGCCGTCGCATACCTGACCTATGCCGAGCGCAAGGTGATCGGCTGGATGCAGGTGCGCATCGGCCCCAACCGCGTCGGCCCGCTCGGCCTGCTGCAGCCGTTCGCGGACACGCTGAAGATGCTGTTCAAGGAGATCGTCGTGCCGTCGGGCGCGAGCCGCGCGCTGTTCTTCGTCGCGCCGATACTGTCGCTCGCGCCCGCCCTCGCCGCGTGGGCGGTGATCCCGTTCACCGGCACGCTCGTCCTGTCGAACATCAACGCCGGCCTGCTCTACCTGCTCGCGATGAGCTCGCTGGGGGTCTACGGTGTGATCATCGCCGGCTGGGCGTCGAACTCCAAGTACGCGTTCCTGGGCTGCCTGCGCTCGGCGGCGCAGATCGTGTCCTACGAGATCGCGATGGGCTTCGCGCTGGTCGGTGTGCTGATGGCGGCCAACAGTCTCAATCTGTCCGACATCGTCGCCGGGCAGGAGGGTGGCGCGGCGTACTGGTACGTCTGGCCGCTGTTCCCGCTGTTCGTGGTCTACCTGGTGTCGGGGATTGCCGAGACCAACCGACATCCGTTCGACGTGGCCGAGGGCGAGTCCGAGATCGTCGCGGGCTTCCACGTCGAGTATTCCGGAATCACGTTCGCGCTGTTCTTCCTCGCCGAATACATGAACATGATCCTGATCGCGGCGCTGACGTCGACGATGTTCCTCGGCGGCTGGCTGTCGCCGTTCCCGATCCTGAACGAGGTCGAGGTGTTCGGCGTTCACCCGTTCGGCGACGGCATGCTGTGGCTTGCCGTCAAGTGGGCGTTCGTGCTGCTGATCTTCCTCTGGATCCGTGCCACGTTTCCGCGTTACCGCTACGACCAGATCATGCGCCTGGGCTGGAAGGTGTTCATCCCGGTGACGCTGGTCTGGATCGTGTTCATCGGCGCCATGATGCAGACCCGCTACGCGGGCCTGTTCCACTAGCAGGCGAAGGGCGAGGCGACCTTGTTCCAGCGCATCCGCGAGTTCTTCGGCACCTGGTTCCTCCTCGAGCTCCTGAGAGGGTTGTCGCTCACCGGGCGCCACATGTTCGCGCGCAAGATCACGATTCAGTTTCCCGAGGAGAAGACGCCGATGAGCCCGCGCTTCCGCGGCCTCCACGCGTTGCGCAGGTACCCCAACGGCGAGGAACGCTGCATCGCCTGCAAGCTCTGCGAGGCCGTCTGCCCGGCGCTGGCGATCACGATCGATTCCGCGCAGCGTGAGGACGGTACGCGCCGGACGACGCGCTACGACATCGACCTCACCAAGTGCATCTTCTGCGGATTCTGCGAGGAGAGCTGCCCGGTGGATTCGATCGTCGAGACTCGCATCCTCGAGTACCACGGCGAGCGGCGTGGCGACCTCTACTACACGAAGGAAATGCTGCTTGCGGTCGGGGACCGCTACGAGGCCCAGATCGCAGCCGATCGCGACGAGGACGCGGCATACCGCTGACCGTCGAAGCGGAATGGGCCCATGACACTGCGCGCGCAATGAGCTTCCAGACCTTCACCTTCTACGCCTTCGCCACGATCCTCGTCGTCGCGGCGCTGCGCGTGGTCACGACTCGCAACCCGGTGCACGCAGCACTGTGGCTCGTGCTGTCGTTCTTCACCTCCGCCGGGATCTGGCTGCTGCTGCAGGCAGAGTTCCTCGCGATCGCGCTGGTGCTGGTCTACGTCGGCGCCGTCATGGTCCTGTTCCTGTTCGTCGTGATGATGCTCGACGTCAACTTCGGCAGCATGCGCCAGCATTTCAGGAGCTACCTGCCGGTGGCGGCCGCAGTCGGCATCCTCGTGTTCTTCGAGATGGCGCTGATCATCCTCGGCAGCGCAGTCGGGCCCGCGACCGGGGCACCCGCTGCACCGGCAGGGAGCAACACGCGGGCGCTGGGAGTGCTGCTGTACGTCGACTACGTGTACCCATTCGAGATCGCCGCGGTCGTGCTGCTGGTCGCGATCGTCGCGGCGATCGCGCTGACGCACCGCAAGCGCAGGGAAATGAAGCACCAGGATGCGTCCGCCCAGGTGCGGGCGCGCGCCAGCGAGCGGGTGCGCCTCGTGCGCATGCCTTCGGAGAAACCGCCGGCCTGATCCGGCAAGCGTGCGATCCACGCTGCGCGCCCGCAGACCGGGCCGCGCTCCGTGCCTCGCGCAGGGAGAGAGGGAATGCCATTGCCAGGCGCACCGACACTTGCGCACTACCTCGTGCTGGGGTCGATCCTGTTCGCCATCAGCATGGCCGGAATCTTCCTCAACCGGCGCAACGTCATCATCATGCTGATGGCGATCGAGCTGATGCTGCTAGCGGTCAACATGAACTTCATTGCGTTCTCGCGCTACCTTGGCGACATGGCGGGGCAGGTGTTCGTATTCTTCATCCTGACCGTCGCCGCTGCCGAATCGGCGATCGGGCTCGCGATCCTCGTGCTGCTGTTCCGCAACGCCGGGTCCATCGACGTCGAGAAGCTCGGGAGCCTCAAAGGATGAGCGTCCGATGACGATGCGCGATCTCTACCTGCTGGTGCCGCTCGCGCCGCTGGCGGCGTCGGTGGTCGTCGGGCTGTTCGGGCCGAAGCTCGGCCGCAGCCTTTCGCACTGGCTTTGCATCCTCGGCGTCGCCGTCTCCTTCGCGGCGTCGATCGCGATCGTGCGCGACGTCCATGCAGGCCACCTGTTCAACGCCGATGTCTACACCTGGCTCGCTTCGGGAAGCCTCCGGCTGGCCGTCGGCTTCCTGATCGACCCGCTGTCGGCGACGATGCTGATCGTCGTGACCTTCGTGTCGCTGATGGTGCACATCTACACGGTCGGCTACATGGCCGACGACCCGGGGTACACGCGGTTCTTCTCGTACATTTCGCTGTTCACGTTCTCGATGCTGATGCTCGTGATGAGCAACAACTTCATGCAGCTGTTCTTCGGCTGGGAGGCCGTCGGGCTGGTGTCGTACCTGCTGATCGGCTTCTGGTACGAGCGGCCGACGGCGATCTACGCCAATCTCAAGGCATTCCTCGCCAACCGGGTCGGCGACTTCGGGTTCGTGCTTGGCATCGGGCTGGTACTGGCGTACTTCGGTACGCTCGACTACGCTCCGGTGTTCGCGAAAGCCGGTTCGATGGCGGGAACGACGATCGCTCCGTGGGCCGGGGGAGCTTGGTCGCTGCTGACCGTGATCTGCATCTGCCTGTTCGTCGGCGCGATGGGCAAGAGCGCGCAAATCCCTCTGCACGTGTGGCTGCCGGATTCGATGGAAGGCCCGACGCCGATCTCCGCGCTGATCCACGCGGCGACGATGGTTACCGCGGGCATCTTCATGGTCGCGCGGATGAGCCCGCTCTTCGAGTGGTCGGAGACCGCGCTCTCCTTCGTTACGGTGATCGGCGCCACGACTGCGCTGTTCATGGCCTTCCTCGGCATCGTGCAGAACGACATCAAGCGCGTCGTCGCCTACTCGACGCTGTCGCAGCTGGGGTACATGACCGTCGCGCTCGGCGTGTCGGCGTACTCGGCCGCGATCTTCCACCTGATGACGCACGCGTTCTTCAAGGCGCTGCTTTTCCTCGGCGCGGGCTCGGTGATCATTGCCTTGCACCACGAGCAGGACCTGCGGCGCATGGGGGGCCTGCGCAGGTACATGCCGATCACCTACCTGACTACGGTCATCGGCTCGCTGGCGCTCGCCGGTATCCCCCCGTTCGCGGGATTCTACTCGAAGGACGCGATCATCGAGGCGGTGGGCTTGTCGCGCGTCGGCGGCCATCGCTACGCGTATTTCGCGGTGATGGCGGGCGTGTTCGTGACGGCGTTCTATTCGTTCCGGATGCTGTTCCTCGCCTTCCACGGCGACGAGCGCTTCCATGCCCACGCTGCTCGGCAGGGCGCCTCCGACGCACAAAGGGAGCACGCGCAAGGAGAGCACGCGCACGACGCGTCGTCCGAGGCCGGTGCCGAGCCCGATGCGCATGCCCACGACGCGGGACCGCCGCGCGAATCGCCGTGGGTGGTGACAGTTCCGCTGATCCTGCTCGCGATCCCGTCGATCTTTGCCGGCTGGGCCTACGTGCAGCCAATGCTCTTCGGCGACTGGTTCGGCAACTCGATCTTCGTGCGCGAGCACCACGCCGTGCTCGGGGAGTTGAAAAGCGAGTGGCGGGGGCCGCTCGCATTCGCGCTTCACGGCCTCGCGACCGCACCGTTCTGGCTCGCGATCGCGGGCGTCGCCACCGCCGTCTACCTGTACCTAGTCAATCCCGCGATGCCGGCGCGCATCGCCGCGCGCTTCGGCGCGATCACGACGCTGCTCGACAACAAGTACTACTTCGATCGCTTCAACGACTGGTTCTTCGCCGGCGGCGCGCGCTGGCTAGGCAATTTCGCATCGACGTACGGCGACCGCACGATCATCGACGGCTGGGTTGTCAACGGGTCGGCGAAGCTCGTCGGGATCGCTTCGCGCGCGTTTCGGCGGATCCAGTCCGGATACGTCTATCACTATGCATTCATGATGATCGTCGGCGTCTTCGGCCTGCTGTACTGGTGGGGGGTCAGGTGAGAGCTGCGCGATGACCCCGTACCTCTCGCTGTCGATCTGGGTGCCGGTCGTCGCCGGGCTGGCCGTGCTCGGCGTCGGGCGCGACCGCGACGCGGCTTTCGCGCGCTGGATCGCGTTGATCGGCGCCATTGCCGGATTCCTGGTGACGATCCCGCTCTACGCCCATTTCAACACGGCGACCTCCGCGATGCAGTTCGTCGAGTATGCGTCGTGGATTCCCCGCTTCGGCATCCACTACCACCTCGGGGTCGACGGGATCTCGGTGCTCTTCATCCTGCTCAACAGCCTGATGACGGTGCTCGTCGTGTGGGCAGGCTGGGAGGTGATCACGACCCGGGTCGCCCAGTACATGGCGGCGTTCCTGATCATGTCCGGGTTGATGAACGGGGTGTTCTGCGCCCTCGACGGCATCCTGTT
>DASYXO010000154.1:0-7223 GCA_035934825.1 Casimicrobiaceae bacterium | reverse complement strand
CCACGCGCCTTCGTTGAGCGCGCTGGACTCCTCGACGCTGTTCACGAATCTCGCCGCGGTGCACATCGCCTGCGTCTCCTCGGCGGTCAACCGGAGCTCGCTGCGGTACTGCTGGTACAAGGCGGTGACGCTGGTGGCCATCGGGCTGTTCAGATAGATGGGAAGGCTCTCGGCAATCCGGCCGTCGGCCTTGAGCCTCTGCACGAGGTACAGCAGCGCCTGCGCGCGCCCTACCGCGAACGACGGCACGACGACGGTGCCCCCGCGCGCCACGGTGCGGCGGATCACCTCGGCGAGCTCCTCGCCGGCATCGGCCGGCGCGTGGCGCCGGTCGCCGTAGGTCGACTCGACGACCAGCCAGTCGACCGCAGGCGGGGCCGCGGGGGTCCGCATGATCAGATCGTGCTGCCGCCCGACGTCACCGCTGAACAGCACGCTGCGTCCTTCGGCGGTGACGACCGCCATCGCCGCGCCCAGGATATGGCCGGCGGGGAGGAGCCTCGTGCGCACGCCCTGCGCCGGCTCGAAATCGCGCTCGAACGGCACCGGCTCGAGCTGTCGCAGCGCCCGGTCGGCGTCCTCGCGCGTGTAAAGCGGGAGCGCGGGCCGGTGCTTCGAATAACCGTGCTTGTTCGCGTGCTCGGCCTGTTCCTCCTGCAGCCACGCGCTGTCGGGCAGCAGGATCTCCAACAGCGCCCGCGTGGCCGGGGTGCAGTGGATCCTGCCCCGGAAGCCGTTCTTGACCAGCAGCGGCAGGTTTCCGCTGTGATCGAGATGGGCGTGCGTCAGCACGACCGCATCGATCGACGCCGGATCGACGGCAAACGGTGCCCAGTTGCGCAGACGCAGCTGCTTCAGTCCCTGGAACAGGCCGCAGTCGACGAGCACGCGCTTGCCGGCGGCTTGCAGCAAGTACCTGGAGCCGGTGACGGTGCCAGTCGCACCGAGGAATCCGATCTGCATTCGCGACCCCCGAATCGCGCATTGACCCGCGTCAAGTCGCCTGCACAGGCATGTCGTACCATCCGACGATGGGCCGTGAGTCATCGAACGTTGCGCTTGCCGTGCGCCGTTCGATCGCAGATGCGATCGGACGTTCATGCGCTGGCATCGCGTTGCTTGCAGGTCTCATCGGGCCCGGCGCGGCGCACGCGCACGACGAGCGGGCCGTCGCGCTGTTGCACCAGTATAGATGCTACGTATGCCACGCCAACAGCGAGCCCAAGGCCGGACCGGCCTACGCCGATGTGGCGGCATTCTACAAGGGCAAGGCCGGCGCCCAGTCGCGCGTCGCGGCGGTGATCAGGAACGGCGCGCACGGTGCAGGGCCCTGGCACATGCCGCCACACCCGGAAGTCTCCCGGGCCGATGCGAGGACGATGGCGCGCTACATCCTGTCGCTGCGGCGCTGACGGACCGCAGGTTGCGCATTCCGCCAACGGGCGCCGCACCAGGGCCGGCCAGTGAGCTTCGAGCATCACGATTCCGCAGGACGCGGCCTGTCGGCGGGCGAGGCGGCGTCCCGTCTCGTTGCGGAGGGTTGGAACGAGCTGCCGTCGGCCCGCCCGCGCAGCCTGATCGCGATCGCCTGGCAGGTGCTGCGGGAGCCGATGTTCCTGCTGCTGATCGGTGCGGCGACGATCTACCTCTTCCTGGGCGACGTTCGCGAGGCCGTGGTGCTGTCGGTCTCGGTGTTCGTCGTCATGGCCATCACGTTCTTCCAGGAGCGCAAGACCGAACGGGCGCTCGCGGCGCTGCGCGAGCTCGCGAGCCCGCGCACTCAGGTCCTGCGCGATGGGCACTGGAAGACCGTTCCCGGGCGCGAGATCGTCACCGGCGACACCGTGCTGGTGAGGGAAGGCGATCGAGTCCCGGCCGACGCGCTGCTGCAATCGGCGAACAACGTCACCGCCGACGAATCGCTGCTGACCGGCGAGTCGGTGCCCGTGCGCAAGCGTGCGGTCGCGCCCGGCGCCGGCGCGGCAACGCCCGCGCATCCAGGCGGCGACGACCTGCCTTTCGTCTACTCGGGGTCGCTGCTGACCTCGGGACAGGGGGTCGGGCGCATCACCGCGACCGGCGCGCGCACCGAGCTCGGCCGCATCGGCAAGGCATTGCAGACGCTCGTTCCCGAACCGAGCCCGATCCAGAAGGAGACGCGGCGGGCGATCGTGGTCTTCGCCACCATCGGGCTGTCGCTGTGCGCACTGGTGACGGCGCTGTTCGGGGTGTTGCGCGGCGACTGGCTGAACGGCCTGCTGGCAGGCATCACGCTGGCAATGGCGAACCTGCCCGAGGAGTTCCCCGTTGTGCTGACGGTGTTCCTCGCCCTGGGGGCATGGCGGATCTCGCGCAGGGGCGTGCTGACGCGCCGGGCGCCTGCGATCGAGACCCTCGGCGCCACGACAGTCCTGTGCGTCGACAAGACAGGCACGCTGACCGAGAACCGCATGGCGGTGCGCAGGCTGTGGGCCGATGGCAGGGAAATCGACGTCGATGACGCTCAGGCGGGCCACTTTCCCGAGCTGCTCAAGTTCAGCGTGCTGGCGAGCGAGCGGGCGCCTTTCGACCCGATGGAACGCGCCTATCGCGACCTCGCGAAGGAGCGTTCGCCCGACGATGTTGAACGGCTCGACAGCCACACGCTCGCCCACAGCTACGCGCTCACGCCCGAGCAGCTCTCGGTCGCCTACATCTGGCAGCCGCCCGATCGCGACACGCACGTCGTCGCGGCCAAGGGCGCGCCGGAAGCGATCATGGATCTGTGCGACCTCGATCGCGGGACGCGCGAGGAGATCCAGGCCGAGGTCGCGCGGATGGCGGCTGACGGCCTGCGCGTGCTCGCCGTCGCTCGCGGGGACGTCGCGCCCGCGCACCACGGGTCGCGTTGGCCCGCCGGACAACGCGAGCTCGAGCTACACTTCGTCGGCCTGACGGGACTCGCCGACCCGGTTCGAACCGACGTTCCCGGAGCGCTCGCACAGTGCTACGCCGCCGGGATCCGCACGGTGATGATTACCGGCGACTACCCCGGCACGGCGCGGGCAATCGCGCACCAGATCGGGCTCGCGAACCCCGACCTGGTGACCACTGGCGCCGAGCTCGGCGCGATGGACGATTCCGAGCTGCGCGACCGGGTCGACCGCTGCAACGTCTTCGCGCGCGTGGTGCCCGAACAGAAGCTGCGACTGGTCGAGGCACTGAAAGCGAACGGCGAAACCGTGGCGATGACGGGCGACGGCGTCAACGATGCGCCCGCGCTCAAGGCCGCGCACATCGGCGTCGCGATGGGCAAGCGCGGCTCGGACGTCGCTCGCGAAGCCGCGTCGCTGGTGCTGCTGCAAGACGATTTCGGCTCGATGGTCGATGCGGTCGGCCTCGGACGGCGCATCTTCGACAACATCCAGAAGGCGATGCGCTACATCGTCGCCGTGCACGTGCCGACGGCGGGCATGGCCCTGCTGCCCCTGGTGTTCGGCTGGCCGCTGGTGCTCTATCCGGTCCACGTCGTGTTCCTCGAGTTCGTCATCGATCCCACCAGCTCGATTGCGTTCGAGGCCGAGCCGGCGGAGCGAAACGTGATGAAGCGGCCCCCGCGGCGCGCCGACTCGCGCCTGTTCGACGCGCCGCTGATGATCTCCGCGCTGCTGCAGGGCACGGGCATCCTGGCGGTCGTCGCGGCGCTCTACGGCATGGCGCTGGCCCGCGGAACGCCCGAACCGGTGGCGCGCGCGATGGCCTTCGCGACGATGGTGGTCGGCAACCTCGGTATGATCGTCGTCAACCGCTCGCGCGACGCGACGCTGCTTGAGAACCTGTCGCGACCCAATCGGGCGACGTGGTGGGTGATCGGCGCAACCCTCGCCGGGCTCGCGCTCACGCTTTACCTGCCGGCGGCAGGAAAGATCTTCCGCTTCGACGCTCCCGACGCCCTGCAACTGCTCGCCTGCGCTGCGGCCGCGACCGCCGGCATCACCTGGCTCCAGGTCGCCCACCGGCTGCGATGGCACAATCGCATCCCGGACGGCGAATCCCGCCGCGCCCTTCCGAGGTAACGACGAATGATCAAGGTGCTGCTCCCCGTCGATGGATCAGCCAGCGCGACGCGCGCGACCCGGACGCTGCTCGCCACGCTCGACTGGTACAAGGAACGCCCCGAGATCGACCTGATCGCCGTGCACCTGCCGGTACCTCAGGTGCCGCACATGGGCGTGGTCGTCTCCAAGGACATGGTCGCGCGCTACTACGACGAAGAATGCGACAAGATGCTGGCGCCGGCAAGGCAGCTGCTCGACGCCGCCGGCGTTTCCTACCGCGTGCACAAGCTGACGGGTCCGGTCGCCGAGACCATCGTCGCCCAGGCGAAAGCAGCGAGCAGCGACATGATCTGCATGGGCACGCAGGGAATGACGGCGATCGCCAACATGGCGCTGGGCTCGGTGGCTACCCGCGTGCTGCACCTCGCGCAGACCCCGGTAGTCCTGGTGCGTTGATCCGCCCGGGCGCCGGGGCCGGTGCGCGATGCGGCGGGCGGTCCGTCAGGCGCCGGTGTCGGGCACGAGACCGAGCTCGATCGCGATGCGGATCAGCTCCGGCATCCGCTCCACCTGGAGCTTGTCCATGATGCGCGCCTTGTGCACCTCGACCGTGCGGGGGCTGATGCCAAACTCGAGGGCGATCTCGCGGTTGTGCTGCCCGCGGACGACGCGGTCCAGCACCTCGCGTTCCCTCGGCGTCAGGCGCTCGAGTTGTCGCCGCAATACCTCGCGGCGCCCGGCCAGCGCGCGCTCCTGCGCATCCCGGGCCAGCGCGGCCTCGATCGTCTTGCCCAGCAGTGCATCGTCGACGGGCTTCTCGAGAAACTCGAAAGCCCCGGCCTTCAGGGCGGCGCGCGCGCTGGCAGCATCCCCGTGCGCGGTCAGGACGATGATCGGCATGCCGATCCCCCGCGTGGCGAGCGCGGACTGGACAGCGAGCCCTTCGACGCCCGGCATGCGCAGATCGAGCAGGACGCAGCCCGACGCGGACGCATCGACCTCGGCGAGGAACGCGTCGCCGCTGGCGAAGGTCCTGGTCGCGTAGCCGCGCAATCCGAGGAGCAGCGACATCGAGTCGCGGACCGCGTTGTCGTCGTCGACGACGTGGACGACCTGCCGCAGCGAGGCGACGCTCATGCTGCGCTCCGGGCGATCGGCAGCGTGAAGCTGAACCTGCTTCCGCGCCCCGCCGCGTCCTGCCACAGGCGGCCCCCGCCGGCCTCGACCAGCGATCGGCTGATCGCGAGCCCCAGCCCCATGCCGTGCGGCTTGCTGGTCGCGAACGGCTCGAACAGTTGCCCGCGCATGTCGGGTGCCACGCCGGGTCCGCTGTCGGCAACGCTGATCGTCACGTATTGCACGCCTCCGGGCGATGCGGAAATGGTCACGTTGCGCTCTCCCGCCGTCATCGTAGCCAACGCGTCGATTGCGTTGGAAACCAGATTATGCAGCACGATCTCGACGTGGATCCGGTCGGCGTGCACGGCGGGCAGCGATGGCGGGCAATCGATGCGGCAATGCACCCCATGGCGCTCGGCGCGCTGCGCCGCCGTCGCGACCGCGGCCTGGAGGAGCGGGGGGACCTGGACGCGGTCAGGCCGGCCGGACCCGGTCCTGAAGAAATCCCTCAGGCGGTGCACGACGTCTCCCGCGCGCGCCACTTCGCGCGTGACCTTTTCGATCGTCTCCCGCAGCCTCGCCGGGGCATGATCGCCTTCCGCCAGCATGACCTGGCAGGCTCGCGCGTAGCTGCCGATCGCCGCCAGCGGCTGGTTGAGCTCGTGGGCCAGTGCTGACGCCATCTCGCTCGCGCCGGCGAGCCGCAGACTGCGGTCGAGCTCGAGCTCCCGGTCGCGCAGCTGCCGGGCGATCGCCCGCCGCTCGGAAACCGTCATGCCGAGGAACAGGCCCGTCAGCGCCAGCGCGACCAGCAGGACCTGGAACTCGAGAACGTCGCCGGGCGCGTAGCCGCCGGCCCGCAGCGCGGCGATCAGCCCGACCTGGATGATTGCCGTCGCGACCACTGCGCCCTCGATGCCGTGGCGCATCGCGATCCAGATCAGCGGCAGGAACAGTACATAGAAGAGCTTGAGCTCGTCCGCCCAGCCCGAATCGAACACGATCCACAGCGCGGCGAGGATCGCGGCAACCTGTGCGACCAGCTCGGGCGCGGACGCCCGGCTGCGCGGCCGCGGACGCCGCGTCAGCACGAGCAGCAGCGGCGCAGTCACCAGGATCCCGATCAGGTCACCGATCCAGAAATGGGCCGCAGCCTGCCAAAACTCCCCG
The DNA here is from genome assembly GCA_035934825.1 of Casimicrobiaceae bacterium. Classification (GTDB taxonomy): domain Bacteria; phylum Pseudomonadota; class Gammaproteobacteria; order Burkholderiales; family Casimicrobiaceae; genus VBCG01. Next base: position 897 of record DASYXO010000154.1, on the reverse strand, counting down.
ACCGGCAACTCTCCGTCGGCGCAGAAGAGACCGACGAAAGCGAGCGCGAGCGCCCCGGTGGCGACCGTCGTCACGCCCACGAGCAAAATGGCGTCGCGCAGGGAGGCGAAATCGGGGTCCAGACGCAATGCACCGCGCAGCGCCGCCGCGCAACCGGTATAGGCGATCGCCGGCAGGGCCGCCGCGACCAGAAGCAGCGGCCAGTGGGCGTGCAGGCCGCGAACCAGCAGGTCGGCGAGCAATGCCGCCGCGAACAGCCACGGGCCGTTGCGCGGCCCGAAGCGCAGCAGCAGCGCGATGCTCAATCCAGGCGGCGGGTTCCAGGGTGTGATCGCCAGCGGGGGCGCCACCGGGTAGATGTAGCTCGCCCAGTCGAGCGCCACGTAGCCAAGCAGATAACCCGCAATCAGGCTGCCGTAGCGCCTCCCCGAAATCCGGACCCCCGTCCGCGTCACGCCGGTCAGCCCGGCTTGCCGTCGATACGTGGCCGGGTCAGGATCGGCCAGTAGTGGACCGCATAGATCGCATATGCCGCGGACCACATCGAGGCCGACGCGATCACCGCGTCCCGATACAGCGACGTCGCGACGAGCGGCACGACGACGCGCGTGAGCGCGGCGGCCCCGACCAGCGCGTAGGCAGCGACCTCGCGGTGATCGGCGGCGAGCGGGCGCCCGCTGTGCCCGCGAGCGGTCCGGGACATCATCCCGATGGTCAGCATGCCGATGGCCCCGACGGTCAGCGCGTGGGTCGCAATCGGCATCGGGAGTGCACCCGCCTCTGCCAGCGCGCGCAGTGCGAGGTACAGCGGGATCCACAGGTATCCGGCGTGCAGCACCCACACCAGTGGAACGCGCAGCGTCTGCCAGGGCCGCCACAACCAAGCTCGCAGTCCCT
>DASYXO010000148.1:0-6361 GCA_035934825.1 Casimicrobiaceae bacterium | reverse complement strand
CTGCGCGCCGCTCGGCAGGCGCGCGCAGGTGCTGCGCCGCGCCCTGGTACGCGTGCAGGCCGCGAAAGCGCAGGCTCGGCTCGCGTGCGATCGCCTCGGCGAGCACCAGCGCAGGAGGGCCCGGCGCAACCCCGCAGCGGTGCGCACCCACGTCGACCTCGACGTAGGCATCGAGCACGGCCGACTCGCGCGCAGCGACGGCGCCGAGCAGGGGGACCAGGGTGGGCGAATCGACGAGCACGCCGATGGTCGCAATGCGGGCGAGTGCTGCGAGCCGCGCCAGCTTGGCCGGAGCCACGACCTCGTTGGTGACCAGGACGTCGTGGATGCCCGCCGCGACGAAGGCCTCGGCCTCGTCGGTCTTCTGGCAGCAGATTCCGACCGCGCCGCGCGCGATCTGCATGCGGGCGATCTCGGCGCACTTGTGCGACTTCGCGTGGGGACGCAGGCGGATGCCCCGCGTCGCCTGTGCCATCCTGTCGAGGTTGCGCTCGAATGGGCCGAGGTCGACGACCAGTGCAGGGGTCTCGATCGCGCCGACCGGATCGCCGACGCGCGCCGGCCTGCGTTGTGCCATCAGTAGATGAAGATCCAGTACGCGAGCGCGGCGATCAGCGTGTATTTCACGGCGCGGAACGCCGTGCGGTTGCGCCGCTTGAGGCGGCTGAGCAGATCGCTGCCCTGGCCGAACACCGCGTAGATGCGGTTCAGGGCGCCGACCGGCTCGGTCTCGGTGTTCTGCGTCGACGCGGCGCGGATGACCGTGCGGGCGATGAATCGATTGAACGCCTGCATCGCCCGCGTGCGCAGTGGGCGCTCGACGTCGCAGAACAGGATGATCCGCGTCGTGTCGGTCGCATTCTCGGCCGAGTGGATGAACGTCTCGTCGAACAGCAGGTCCTCCCCGTCGCGCCACGCGTAAGGCTCTCCGTCGACCCAGATCCTGCAGGCGTCGGAGTTGGGCGTGACGAGCCCCAGGTGATAGCGCAGCGATCCGGCGAAGGGATCGCGATGGCGGTTGAGCTTTCCGCCCGGCGGCAGCAACGCGAACATCGCCGCATTGACGGTAGGCAGCGACTCGACCAGCGCGACGGTCTTCGGGCATGCCGCTTGTGCCGACGGCAGCGGCTCACCGTACCACTTGACGTAGAAGCGCTTCCAGCCGTTCTTGAAGAAGGAGTTGAAGCCGAGGTCGTTGTGGCCCGTCGCAGCGCGGATCCGGCCCTCGTCGAACAGGGAAAGTGCCTCGTCGCGGATCACCTGCCAGTTGCGGCGAAGGATGTCGAGCTCGGGGAGCGCACGCGGATCGAGGATCGGCCTCGCCGGAACCGCCGAAAACAGGTACATCAGCGAGTTGTATGGCGCCATGAGCGTCGAGTGATCGGCGAGCTGCTTGGTCAGCTTGTGCCGCACCCGGCCGCGAAAATGGACGAACAGCGCCGACGCCACGAAGACGTAGAGGACGATGAACTTTGGCGCGAGGAGATTCGTGATCACGGCCGTCGGTCGCCCGCCGCAGTCGCCGGCGGCGGCGCCGCCGGGTCGAAGCGACGAATTCTACTCCGACGACGCGAGCTGCTGATAGACGAGCCGCCCGATCGCGAGCAGCTGCCCGCGATCGAGGTTGCCTGCCAGGGCGTACGCGCAGCGATCGTCGACCCAGTAGTAGACGCCGACGCCGTCCTCGACCGCGTAGCGGAACGCCGTCTCGCCGGCGCCGGGCCGGCTGCGCGCCTGCAGCGTCAGCCGCTGCTTGGCCGAGTTCTCGTACATGAGCATCGCCGTCGGCTTCTCGTTTCCGGCGACGAGTCGCCCGCCAACCAGCGCATAGCCCGCGGTATTGAGGTCCGGTGCGCGCAGCGGGATGCCCAGTCGCTTGGAGAGCCACGCGACCAGGTGCCTTTCCTCGGGCGCCCAGATTTCCACGGGGCGGTTGGGATCCGACGCGTAGATCGCATGCGCGAAAGCCGCCTCGCGGGCGAAGCTCGTCGGCGTGCCTTCGCGCGCGAGCAGCGCATCGCGCGCATACCAGCCGACGCCGATGCCGAGGACCAGCGTGGCCGCCGCTGCAAATGCCGGTGCGAGCAAGCGGCGAGCTCGCCGGGGCCGGCCCCGCGCGGCGTCGATCAGCCGCTGCGGCAGCGGGTCGTCCAGCAGCGGCGCGAGCCCGCTTCGCAACCACGCGCTCTGGCGCTCGATGCCCGCCAGCTTCGCAGCAATCGCGGGATCGCGCGCCATCGCGTCCTCGAATTCGGCCACGCGCTCGGGCGCGAGCTGCCGGTCGGCACAGGCGTGGATGTCGGCGTCGGTGATGACCCTGCTCATCGTTCAATGCATCGCCGTCAACGCACCATCTTGAGCGGCGCGCCCGGGGTTCCCGGCGCGTCCGAAACCCGGCGGCGCAATCTCTCGCGCGCCCGGGACAACCGGGACATCACGGTGCCGACCGGGATCGCCAGCACCGTCGCGATCTCCTCGTAGCGCATTTCCTCGATGGCGGCCAGCACCAGCACCTCGCGCTGCTCGGTCGGCAGCCGCGAAAGCTCGCGCAGCACCTCGAGCAGTTCGACGTGGATCTGCTGCGTCGCACGCACCGGGAGCTGCCAGGCGACGTCGCCATCGCCATCGGCGTCGATCGACACGTTCTGCGCATCCCGCGCCGCAAGGGAGAGCTGGTTCACGAACACGTTGTGCATGATCGTGAACATCCATGCCCGCAAGTCGCTGCCGACGGCCCACAGCCGCCGCTTCTCCCACGCGCGAGCGAGCGTCTCTTGCACGAGATCGTCGGCGCGCGTCGCGTCACCCGTCAACACGCGCGCATAGCGGCGCAGCCGCGGAATCGCGGCCAGCAGGTCCGGCTCCGGAAGCGGGCAATCGGCGACCACGCGAGCGTCATCCCCTGCGCGCCGCGACCCACTCGCGCGGCGCGCGTGCACCATCGCCGATTTTACCTCGCCGCCGAGCGCGGCGCCGCTCATCTGGCGACGTGCCAGGCCCCGTTCAGGAAACCGTCTCCGGTCTTGTCGCCCGGCTTCTGGTCCTTCGACCACGCGTAGAGGGGCTTGCCCTTCCATGCCCACTGCTTCGTGCCGTCGTCGCGGGTGATGATCGACCACTCACCCACCGACTTTGCATCCCCGACGGCCATCAGCGGGGGCCAGTTGGCGGCGCAGGGACCATTGCATGCGCTCTTGCCCGCCGCGTCCTTGTCGAACGTGTAAAGCGTCATGCCCGCGGCGTTGGTCAGCGTTCCGTCGGCGGCCGTTTTGGCCGGCATGGCGTCGTCCATCGCATTCGCCACGCGCATGCCCATCGTCGCGCAGGCGGAAAGGACCAGGGCGACGACCAGGGCGGCCCCGCGGCCCGGGATGCGGCTTCCATTCACGTTTGCTCCCTCGATTTTCGTGGCGACGGAGCGGCAAACACGGGTGCGTCGACGATTATTCCGGCCAGCCCCGGTCCCGGGGGCACGGCGGGCGGGCCGCGATTCTACGGCAACTCCGCCGACGGCATCCGCGCGAGGATGATCCCGATCTTGCGGTTCAACCCAGGCGCGCCCTGGTGGTACTCGTAGAAGCGCGGATTGGGCGCCATCGCGGCCAGCCGAGCCGCCTGCGCAGCGTCGAGGCGCGAGGCCGGGATGCCGAAATAATGGTGCGCCGCCGCCTCTGCGCCGAAGATGCCGTTGCCCCATTCGATGACGTTGAGATAGAGCTCGAAGATGCGGCGCTTGTCGAGAATGGTCTCGAGCATCACCGTGATCACCGCCTCCTCTCCCTTGCGCAACCAGGTTCTCGACCCGGAAAGGAACAGGTTCTTCGCGAGCTGCTGCGAGATCGTCGATCCACCGGCGACGATGTGCCCGCGCTTCTCGTTCTTTTCCAGCGCCAGCGCGATGCCGTCCCAGTCGAAACCCTCGTGCTCGATGAACCTCGCGTCCTCGGCGGCGATCATCGCCCGCTTCAGCGGCGCGGCGATGCGCGCGTAGGGAACGAAGCGATACTGCAGGGTGGCGCGCGGGTTCTTCGCGCGCAGCACGACCAGCCTCTCGGCCCTGAACGCCGTCTCGCGCGGCGGGTGGTCGCGCCACCACCAGATCATCGCGGCGAAATACGCGTGCAGGACGACGAGCGCCGCGATCGCGACCCACAGCGCGCAGACCGCGAGCCGCCGCAGGCGCTTCACGGCCTACTCGCCGTGCAGCTCATCGCCCCGGGCGAAGGTCCAGGTGCGCGTGATGTACAGGATGTCGGTGTCCCGGTGGATGTTCTCGGGGAACGGCGCGTAGGGCGCCGCCATCTCGACGATCTTGACGGCCGCCGCGTCGAGGATGCGCTCCCCGGACGAGTGGTTCACCTTGACGCTGTCGAGGCTGCCGTCCGAGCGTATCGCGACGGTCAGCACCAGGCTTCCGTAGAGCTTGTTTTCCCGCGCCGCTTCCGGGTAGTTGAGGTTGCCGATGCGCTCGACTTTCATCCGCCAGTCCTCGACGTAGCGCGCAAAGCGATACTCGGTTGCGCGCGCGCCGACGTAGCGGCGCTTCGGACGCTTCTGGTAGGCGTCCATGTCCCTCGCGATCTGTGCCTCGAGGCGCATCGCCTGGAGGGTCTTCTGCATCAGCTCGTTCGCCGTCGGCGACTCGGTGGGCGTGACAGCGTCGACCGGCTTGGGCTCGGGCGCCGGTACCGACACCGACGCGGTGCGCTGGGTGAGCATTTCCTGGGTCGTGTTCTCGGGCGCCGGGGCCGGGGCGGCAGCAACCTCGACGTTGTGCTGCGGCTGCTCGCGCGGCAGAACCGGCAGCGGCGACTTGGCACGGCGCTTCTGGTCGGTGTTGCCGCCGCCGTCGAGGTTTGCCTGCGCGAGAATGTCGGCCTTGGCGGGCCGGGTCTGCGACTTGGCGTTGACCAACGCGACCTCCAGCGCGGACCCCTGGTCCTTGAAGCGGCTGAAATCGAACGGGCTGAAATGGACGGCGAGCAGGATCGCGTGGGCGGCGATCGAGGCGACGAGCGCGATCACCGCAACCTTGCCGTAACGCGCCGGCACCAGCGACTCCGGCGGAATCCGCGCCGGAGGCAACGCGCCGGCGTAGGCAAGCTGGCCCTTCCTGCCGGCGGGCGTTCCCGGGGCCTGCGGCTGCGCCGATGCCCGCTTGCGCGCCGGCGCGCCGGACGCAGCAGCGGACGGCCGGGGATTCGGTACGCGGCGGGGCAGGATGGTCAAGGTAGCCTGGGCGCGGGACCGGGGCATTGTAGCCCGCTCATGCCGGCGTCATGACCCCTGCGGGGGCCGCCGATCAGGCCGCGGGGCCCGCGTAGCGGCATTCCATGCCCGGCTGCAGCAAGTCGACGCGCAGGATCGCCACGCGCAGCCGCGTGTCCGGCGCGGCCGCCGGCATCTCCGGGAGCCGAATGACGATCGGCAGGCGATCGAAGCGGACCAGGTTGTCGCGCATGACGGTCGCCGTGCATTCGCCGACGCCCTCCTGCAGCAGCCAGCGCAGGCACCAGTAATGCTCCATCCGGTCCTGCATCTCGGCGTACTGCGAATACGTCGCCTCGAAGTCGGCGAGCGCGGCATGGAGCCCGGCGTCGTTGTCGGCGTACGGTGGCGACGTTCCCTGCACGACGGCGAGCAGCTGGCGCTGGTTGACGAGATCGCTGTAGCGCCGCAATGGCGAGCTCGCCCACAGGTAATGGGACAGCCCGAGGCCCTGGTGCTCTCCGGGACGCGTGCTCATCTTCACCTTGCCCCCGGCCTGCACGCGATACATTCCCGGCACACCCGCGTCGGCGATGCGTCGCCCCCACGCATGGTTGACGTGGATCATCAGCTCCGCGACCAGCCGGTCCAGCGGATTGCCGCGCGTGCGCGGGACGATGGTCACGCGCCCCGGCCCGTCCGCAGACTTGCCTTGCCAGTCGACATCGAAGCTGTAGTCGATCCGCGCCGGATCGACCTTGCCGCGTGCGGCGTACAGACGCATCGCGAATCGCCACAGCGTGCGCAGCTCGGCCGTCCGCCGGGACTCGCCCGGAGCAGGCACGTCGCTGGCGAATCCTTCGCCCAGCGAATCGAGGCGGAGGTTCGCTGCGACCGGGACGCGCTCGAGCACCGTGCGCTGCCCGACCGCCTCCCCTGCGGGAGTCGACTCGACGTAGAGCGACACTGCCGGAGGCGAGGTGCCCTCGGCGAGCGTGAACGCAGCGACGGCGGCATCGGGGAGCATCGTCAGCTTGCGCCCCGGCATGTACACGGTGGAAAGCCGCGCCCGCGCAATGCCGTCGAGCGGCGTGCCCCGGGCGATCACCAGGGCGGGGCATGCGATGTGGATGCCGATCTCGACATTGCCGTT
>DASYXO010000134.1:0-11559 GCA_035934825.1 Casimicrobiaceae bacterium | reverse complement strand
TCGATGGTTCTGGCACCGGGGCGCGATGTGCCGGCCACGCTTCCCGGCAAGCGATGGGGACTGGTGAGCGGCTCATCGTTCGCGGCCGCCGAGGTCACAGGGCTGGTCGCCCTGCTTCTCGACATTGCGCCAGACCAAGATCCGCAGCGGATCCGTGAAGACCTGCATGCCTCCGAAACGACTGCCCCCAAGCGACGCCGCGATGCAACCATCGATGCCTGTGCAGCCCTCGCGAAAGCCGGCGCCGCATGCACCTGCAACTGCTCACCATCGCGCAGGGGGTCGGTGGCCCCGTCTCCCTAGGTTTCTGGCGCTGCGTGGTTGCGCAGTCATCTTGCTTGCCGCGTTCTGGAACTGCGCGAGCGGGCAGGTTTCCGGCACGCTGAGCGCGGTCTCCGACTATCGATACCGCGGAATCACCCTGAGCGACCGAAAGCCGGCGGCGCAGATGACCGTCGCCTACGACGATTCGACCGGGTGGTACCTGGGCGCCTTTGCCTCGACGCTCCGACTTGCGCCCCCCGCGAACGCCCGTGTCCAAGGCATAGCTTTCAGTGGCTATGCATTTCGCATGCCCTCCGGTTTGAGCCTCGAAGCGGGAGGCGATTACACGACATTCGCGGCCGCCGGCCGCGACGACTACGGAGAAGTCTTTCTCGGCGCCTCGTCAGAGTCCGTGAGCGCGAGGGTCTTCTACGCACCGAGGTATTTCGGGCAGCCGTCGAACGCCGTCTACGGGGAGCTGAACGCATTGCTCCCGATAAACGACCGCGTCCATTTGCTCGCCCATTTCGGAATTCTGAGGACCGCCTATCCGGCGGGTTACCAGCACACCACCGCGCGGATGTTCGTCGACGGCCGAGTCGGGTTGGGCGTCGATCTCCGCCTGCTGAGCCTCGAGATTGCCTGGGTCGGGACCAACGACACACACGCTGCATACCCGTTGACCGGAGCCCGCAGCGCCAGCACCCTGGTGCTGAGCCTGTCCCGCTCGTTCTGAGGGAACGGAGGCGCTCGTGACCAAACGACCGCCCGCGCCGGGTCGGCCTCCGCGCGGTAAGCTGGAGATCCGGGGAACGGGCCTGCGCCCGGGGAGATTACGATGAAATGGGTTACGCGCGAACGCGTCAAGGTGGACCGCGTGGCATGCCCTTGGTTGATCAAGAAATTCGTGGATCCGGAGGCGCGATTCCTCTTCGTTCCGGCCGATCAGGTGATGGTCGTCGCGAAGCGAGAGCAGGCCATACCCTTCGACGTCCCTGGCGTGGAACTCGGTCATCACGCCAGGGAATGCTCGTTCGAGGCCATCGTCCGGCGATACCACCTCGAAGCGGACCCGGCGATGGTGCTGCTCGCCAGGATCGTCAACGGCGCCGACACCGACAACACGCTTTGGAATCAACCGGAGTCGGCCGGACTTGCGGCCGTTGCGGAAGGCTTTCGGCATTTGGGCCTGCCGGATGACCACGCGATCAATGCCGCGCAGTGGATTGTCTACGACGCGCTGTACGCCTATTGCCGGGAGAGGGTCGGTCGAGGTGGACCCGATGGGACGAGATCCCCTCCCTAGGAGCGGTTCCCCGGCGGCCGGCTTGGTCGCCGTGACCAGGATGCCGGCGACCCCCGCGCCGCAGGCCTTCGCGTCGTGGCAGCCAACCGCCTGCGCCTGCGCAGCTACACGTGCCGAAGCAGTGTCGCCGCGACGGTCAGCAGCGTCGATTCCTGCATGGGCGCAGCGGCGACCTGGACACCTACCGGAAGGTCGGCGACGGTCCCGCAGGGCATCGCCAGCACCGGGAAGCCGGCAGCCGTCCACAGGCCCTGCAGCAACGGTGCACCCGTTCCGTCGGCGCGCAGCGGCGCGACGTCGTCGACGGCAGCCTGAATCGCGACCGAACCCGGTGGCAGGAGCCGTTTGAGGAAGGCCGTGAAACCGGCGGCGAGCTCCATCGCCCGCCGGTGTTGTCCGTCGGTGGTGGCGCGGCCGCGCTCGACCAACTCCCGCATCCGGGGGCTCATGAGGTTCGCGGCACGATCGTAGTCGTCACCGTGCTGCGCTGCCACTCCGCGGCAAATCAGCGTCCACACGACCTCGTCGATGCGGTCGAACTCCGACGGGAGCTCCACACGGCGTACCGGCAACTTCGCCTTCCCGCACGCGAACAGCGCACGCTCGACCGCCTCCCGACTCGCGGGCTGCACGCGCTCGCGCAACGGGCCGACAACTTCGACGACCTCCTGCGCCGGCGATGAAAGCGCGGGAACGGGCGCTGCGATGGAAGCCGCGTCCAGCGGATCCTGCGCAAACAATACCCGGCACGCGAGCAGCAGATCCTCGGGAGTGCGCGCGATCGGACCTGCCTGATCCAACTCGATTGCGAGCCGCATCGCGCCGCGGTTGCTGATCGCGCCGCGTGTCGGCTTGAGTCCCATGACCCCGCAATAGACGCAGGGCCGGATGATCGAGCCAATGCTCTGCGAGCCGAGCGCCAGCGGGACCATGTGCGCGGCGACCGCAGCCGCCGGGCCGCTGGACGAGCCTCCCGGCGAGCGCGACGGATCGTGCGGGTTCGTGGTCGCGCCGGCGGCGGCGATCGCGTATTCGGTCGAGACCGCGGTACCCAGGATGACGACGCCTGCGGCCTTCAGTCGTGCGACCGCCTCCGCGTCGCGCTCGGGAATCCGTCCCGCGTGAACCGGCGTCCCCCACGCGCAGCGGTACCCCGAGACGTCGAACACTTCCTTGACGGCCACCGGTATGCCACGGAGCGCCTGGTCCCCTTGCTGCTTGGTCCGATCGAGCTCCCGTGCCCGTTGCAGTGCGGCCTCGGGTTTCAGGTCGACGAATGCCCGAACGGTTGGCTCGAGCCGCGCGATGCGGTCGAGGCAGGCGCGGGTCAGCTCTTCGCAGCCGAGGCGCCGTTCGCGGATCGCCGCGGCGGCGGCGCCTGCGCTCAGCGTGGTCGGGTCAGGCATCGGTCACCCTTCCTTCGTCGGCGAAGGTCTTCGCCAGCTCCTCATCCAGTTCGCCGAAGATCCTGCGCTCGGTATCGCGAAAGCCGTCGGCGTTCGGGTCGCGTGGATGCGGCAGATCGATCGGAACGACGCATTTGATCCTCCCCGGGCGCGCGGTCATCACCATGACGCGGTCTCCCAGGGCCACGGCTTCCGGAACCGAGTGGGTGATGAAGACGATGGTCTTGCGATGCTCCAGCCAGATGCGCAGCAGCTCTTTCTGGAGAAAGCGGCGCGTGAGGGCATCCAGCGCGCCGAAAGGCTCGTCCATGAAGATCACCGACGGGTCGGTGGCGAACGCCCGCACCAGCGCCACCCGCTGCTTCATGCCACCCGACAATTCGTTGACCTGCCTGTCGCCAAAGTCCTGCAGGCCGACCAGTTGCAGGTAGTCCATCGCAATGCGACGCCGCTCGGCGCGCGCGATGCCTTTGCGCTCGAGCCCGAATTCGACGTTGCCGATCACCGACAGCCACGGAAACAGCGCGTAGCTCTGGAACACCATGCCGCGATCGATGTCGGGACCCGCGATCGCATCACCGTCGACGAGGATCCGTCCGGCAGTCGGGGCGCTGAACCCCGCAAGCATGTAGAGCAGCGTGCTCTTGCCGCAGCCCGAGGGTCCCACGATGACCAGGAATTCGCCTGGCGGAATCGAAAAGCTCAACGGCTTGAGCGCTTCCACCGCCGCGCCCGAGCGGCTGGTGTAGGTCTTGGCCACGCCGTCGATGGAAATCGGCTTGCCCGCCGCGTGCTCGCTGCGCTCCATCACTCGTTCCACGAGAAGCGGCGATTGAGGTATCGGAAGAACGCGTCGAAAGCCACGCCCATCACGCCGATGACCACCATGCCGACCAACACGGTATCCGCGCGCAGGATCTCCATGCCGTTGGCGATCAGATAGCCGAGCCCGGAACGGGCGGCCACCAGCTCGGCCGCGATGATGGCCGCCCAGCCGGTGCCGAAAGAAATGCGCAGCCCGACGACGATGCTTGGAAGCGCCGCCGGAAAGATGACCTTGCGAAACAGCGACGCGGAGTCCCGGCAGCCGAGAACCTGTCCGGCGCATACCAGCACCGGATCGATGCCCTTGACCCCGGCGACGGTCGCCAGCAGCGTGGGGAAGAACGTCCCGATGAAGACGATGAAGATCTTGCCACTCTCGCCGATGCCGAACCAGAGGATGGCCAGCGGAATCCACGCGAGCGGCGAAATGGGGCGAAACAGCTCGACGACCGGATCGATCAGCCGCTCGAGGCGATGCGAGCGCCCCATCGCCAGCCCGAGTGGTATCGCCGCGAGCGCCGACAGCAGCCACGCGGAGAGCACGCGTGCCAGGCTGATGCCGGCGTCCTCGAACAGCACGCCGCTTGCAGCCAGGCCGACGAAGGTCTTCGCGACCTCCCATGGCGGCGGGAGGAGGGAAACATCGGGCCGGGTGGTGACGACCACCAGCTCCCACACCGCAACGATTGCTGCGGCGGCGTAGAGGTATGGAACGATCCTCTGCGCGGCGTGTGGGGACTGCTGCATGCCTGAGCCGGGCGACCGTCAGTCCCGGTCTCAGTTCGCCTTGACGTCCCTGAGCGCCTGCTCGGCGAAGTGCGCGTCGACCTTGGGGTTGTCCTCGGGGCGCAGGATCGTGGCGTCCTTCAGGAACTTCGTGTACGAACCGATCGTCGCGGCCTCGGGCACGACATTGCGGCTGTAGACCGAGATGCCCTGATCGAGCGAATAATCGATGACCTTGATCGGGAAGCCGATCTGATCGCTCCACAGCTTCGCAGCCGCTTTCGGATCCTTCAGGATGAAGTCGATCGCCTTGACGTTGGCATCGATCAAGGCTTGCACCAGGGCCGGATTCTTCGCGATGAAGTCCTCGCGGGCGTACTCCCCGTTGCCGACGTAGTGGCCCTGCATGATCGGCAGGATCTGCTCGGCCTTCAGCAGCACCCGGGCGTAGCCGCCGGCGAGTGCGTTCGATACGTGCGGATCCCAGGTGATGCCCGCGTCGACCGACTTGTTCTTGAGCAGCGTCGGAATGTCCGAGCCCTCGGTCTTGAAGAGCTGGATGTCCGAGACCTTGAGCCCGGCATCCGCCAGCGCCTTGAGCAGCAGCGGATACTGCTGCGAGCCCTCGCCTGGAAACGCCACCTTCCTGCCCTTCAGCTCCTTGATGCTCGTGATCGGCGAATCCTTGGGCACCAGGATCGCCGTCTGCTCGAGGATGGAGATCGCGACCAGCTTCACCGGGAGCCTGGCGGCTGCCACCATCGCCGGCCCCATTCCCGCCGATGCGATCTGCAGGGCGCCGGCTGCCATGGCCTGGTTCTCCGGCGCACCGTAGGAAAAATTGCGCAGCTCGATCTTGACATTGAATTTCTTCTCGATCGGCTGCAGCAGGCCCAGTGCCTTGGCGATGAAGATCGGCTGCGTCGCAGGCTGAACTCCGTAGTTGACGACTTCCTGGGCGCTCGCCCCGGCGACCAGGGCGAAAGTTCCCGCGGCCAGCGCGGCCATGAACGATTTCGGTTTCATCGGCGACACTCCATATGGGTCGGTGCTTCGAGGGCGGGTGCGCTTGCGCGTGGGGGCGTGACGCAGCGCGGCAGCGGCAGCAGGGCGATCAATTCTGCGGGGGCGGTCGCGGAAAATCAACCGACGAAAGCGGCCGGTCCCGCGCCACTACGCAGACTGCCGCGGTGCCGTGCCTCCGCTGGTGTCGGCGATCCAAGCCGTCGTATACTCGCCCAGGCTCTCCGCCGGTCCTTCTCGGAGTACGCAGCAACGGCGCATGACCGCCCCGCCTCCCAGCGTCAGTGACAAGCGCCGCAGGTTTCGCGACCTCCATTCCAGCGGCTGCTTCGTCATTCCCAATCCGTGGGATATCGGAAGCGCGCGTTATCTGCGGAGCCTTGGCTTCAAGGCACTCGCAACGACGAGCGCGGGATTCGCGTGGTCGAGCGGGCGCGCCGACAACGGCGTTTCACGCGACGCGGTACTTGCGCACCTCGCGGAAATGGTCGACGCGACCGATCTGCCGGTTAATGCCGACTTCGAGAGTGGCTACGCCAGCGACGCGGGAGGGGTCGCGCAAAGTGTTCGCCTGGCCGTGGAGACCGGTGTCGCCGGCCTGTCGATCGAGGATTCGACCGGCGACGACGCCAGGCCCCTCTACGACATCGATGTCGCGGTCGATCGAATCCGGGCCGCACGCAGGGCGATCGACAAGGCGGGGGGCGACACGCTGCTGGTCGGTCGGGCCGAGTGTTTTCTGGTCGGGCGCCCCGACCTCGCAGAGACGACTGCGCGGCTCCGGGCCTATGCGGGCGCGGGGGCCGATTGCCTTTATGCGCCCGGCATCCGGACGCGCGAGCACATCGCGGCGGTCGTCGGTGCCATCGCCCCGAAGCCGCTGAACCTGCTCGTCGGCTGGGCGAGCGAGTTGACCCTCGCCGATATCGCGGGGCTCGGGGTGCGGCGCATCAGCGTCGGCGGGGCGCTCGCCCGCAGCGCGTGGACCGGATTCATGCGCTCGGCCAGGCTCATCGCCGAGCAAGGTCGCTTCGACGGCTTCGCGTCAGCGACGCCTTCGGCCGAGCTCAACGCGCTGTTCGGTGAGAGCGGCTGACGTGCGGGACCCGGGGCGCAACGGGCCGGCCCCCGTGGTCGGACTCCATTGATCTCCGTCAAGCAGCCGGGCTCGCCGGGGGACTATGCTTCGACACGCCCCGGAAAGCTGTCCCTCCGACCGACGAACCCGAGACAACGACCATGAACACCCCCGATTCGCACGCAAATCGCCGTCGCTTCATCAAGATCAGCGCCACCGGACTTGCCGCCGCGCCGTTCGCCGCCGCGCTGCTCAGCGGAACCGCCCAGGCGGTCGACGCCGTCAGCGAATCGGACCCGATGGCGGTCTCGCTCGGCTACAAGGCCGATGCCACCAAGGCCCCCGCCCGGAAAGACAGCGCCGCCGTGTGCAGCACCTGCGCGCTGTATTCGGGCAAGCCCGGGGCGGGCGACGGACCTTGCAGCCTGTTCGGCGGCAAGCGGGTCAATGCCAAGGGATGGTGCACGGCCTGGGCCAAGAAGGCGTGACGGGACGCTCGTGAGCGTGGGCGCCGTGCGGCGCCATGTTCACGGCCTCCCGCCAGGCTGGCTACCCGGTCAGCGCGCCGAGCTCAGCCTTACCGCCTTCGACGATGCCCGCCGCAGCTCGGCCAGCACGCGGGCGGCCTGCGGATTGCGCACATTCGCACTCACGAGGATGTCCGGCGGAAGGACCGACTTGCCGTAGTAGTCCCGGTTCCAGTCGTCCGACACGGCGACGACGCTGCCCTCGAGATTGAGGCCGCCATAGATGCCCTTGGCGCGACTGAACGCGACGAAATCGGCGAGGACGTCGCTCTTGGCGCCGGCACCGACCGGGCCCGCAGCGATGCTCGCATCACCGCCGAGCTTGATGGAGTTGGAGAGCAGGGAATCGAGCGCCTTGTCCGTCATCGCCAGCATCACGGATTCGGACACCTCGACACCGGCCTGGAATCCGACGCTCGCCGCCCCCAGGTTGTAGAACGCAGGCCCCACCCAGTGCCCCGTTGTCCGGTCTCGCGCGAACACGACCGCGCGGCCGCCGGATCCACCGAAGATATAGCCCGCCTTGACGATCCTGGGTGCGATCAGCACCGCCTTGGCGTTGCCCAGATGCCGCTGCAGCCAGGTCATGTCGGGATCGCGCATGAAATGCGATAGCGTGGTCGCCGACTCGTCGACCAGTTGCTGCGGGGTGGATTGTGCGCGTGCAGCGCCCGCAACCACCAATAGCGATGCGGCGGCGAACAGCGCGACCCACGATCGTACGGTCCGAAACGGCAGTTCGTTCGTGAACATGAGAGACTCCTTTCGGCATTCGCAGAGTTCACAATGGTCACGCGCATGCCACAACGCGGCTCCCGGCATGAGCGTGCGCCCAGCATCGCGCTGGGCCAGCCGCAGCACAGTCGGCGATCGGCGCATCGGCGCGTAGGAGAATGTCGCATCGGCGCGTCCGTGTTTCGGAGCGGACACCCCGATCCGACGTCGTCCCGGAACGGCAGCGGACGGCGATACCGCGGGAAGGGTCGGTGGCTAGACGGCGCCCGCCGCCGGGCCCGGCATCGCATCGGCCAGGAACCGGATCGCCACCGTGTGTGCTTCGAGCGCAGCCGGTACGACTCCGCCCATGTTGAAGAAGCCGTGGACCATTCCGGGAAAGACCTCGTGCTGCACCTCGTTGCCGGCGCCAGCGAGGGCATCGGCGTAGGCGCGTGCATCGTCGGCCAGCGGATCGCATTGCGCCGCAATGATCAGGCTGGGTGGCTGCGCACGCAGGTTGCGCGCCGCAACCGGGGCGAAGCGCGGGTCGTCGTCCAGGTCGCGCCCCTGTGTGTAGTTGCGATAGAACCCGTCGACGTCGCGCAGCGTGAGGAAATGGCCTTCGGCGAAACGCCGCTTGGAGGCGCTCGGCCTGCGTCCGGTGGTGCAGGGGTAGACCAGGACCTGCGCCGCAGGAGACGGCAGACCGGTCTCGCGTGCGAGCAGCGACACCACCGCGGCGAGGGTACCACCGGCGCTGTCACCTCCGACGGCCAGGCGCGGCGAACTCGTCGCTCCTTCGCAAAGCTGCTGCAGGACGCGGCGGTAGGCGTGCAACGCATCGTCGACTGCTGCCGGAAACGGATGCTCGGGCGCCAGGCGATACCCGACCGAGTAGACGGGAAAGCCGCATCGCGCCGCGAACATCCGGCAGACGATGTCGCTCGTCTCGATGCTTCCAACGCAGTAGCCGCCACCGTGGAGCCACAGCAGTCCCCCCAGCGCGCCAGGCGCGCGCTGCGCGGGCAGGTATTCGCGGATCGGCAGGTGACCTGCGGCGGGATCGGGCGGCAGGTCGCGCGCGGCGATGCCGGGATCCGGGGCGAGGTCGAGCAGCCGCAGTCCCTTGTCGTACGTACGACGGGCCGCTTCGATCGGCTGCGTCGACAGCGCGGGCGTCTTGTTGCGCCGCATCCCGTCGAGGATGCGCGCGACGGCGGGGTCGAGTTCGTGCACGCCGCTGGACCGGCGCTCAGGCGGGCGACGTGACTGGTTCGACGCGACACACGACGCCACCGACTTCGACGCTGTCTTCGGCGTTCGCGACGATCTCGACCAACCTTCCGTCGAAAGGCGCGGCGATCTCGGTGGCGACCTTCTCGGTCTCGATGTCGTAGAGCGGCTCGCCCTGCCTGAAGATGTCGCCGGCAGCTTTGTGCCACGCCTTGATCGTTGCCTCCTCCATGTTCATTCCGATCCGGCCCAGCTTGAGCTCGATCATCGCGGGACTCCCTCGGGCGCGGCGATCTTCAGAACGGCATCGACTATTCTTGCAGCATCGGGAATCACGGCTTTCTCCAGGACCGGGGAATACGGCATCGCGACATCCTCGACCGCGACCCGCCGGATCGGTGCCTTGAGGAGCTGGAAGCCGCGCTCGGCCACGGTGGCCGCGATCTCGCTCGCGGCGCTGCAAGCCTTCCGCGCTTCGTCGACGACCACCAGCCGGCCCGTGCGGGCGACCGATGCGAGGATCGCGTCGTAGTCCATGGGAACCACGGTGCGCGGATCGATCAGGCTCACTGAAATGCCCCGGGCGGCAAGCTCGTCGCAAGCCCTGAGCGCGGGCTTGACCATGCTTCCAATCGCCACCACGGTCACGTCGTCGCCAGCGCGCTTTTCGTCCGCCTTGCCGAGCGGGATCGTGTAGTCGCCATCGGGGACCTCCCCCAGCTCGCCGCCGCGGCCCGCCGCTTGCAGCAGGAACACCGGGTTGTCGTCGCGCAGGGCAGCCTTGACCAGGCCCTTGGCGTCCCCCGGGGTTGCGGGCATCACGATCTTGCTGCCGCCCAGGTTCATCAGCATCGGGTGCATGCTGTCCGAGTGCTGTGCCGCGACCGAGCGTCCACCGCCGATCATCGCCATGTACAGGATCGGCAGCTTGACCTGCCCTCCGAGCATGTAGCGCAGCTTCGCCGCCTGGTTGGCGATCGCGTCGAACCCCGTGTAGATGAAATTGCCGTAGAACAGATGGCAGATCACGCGCGACCCGGTCGCCGCGGCACCGATTGCCATGCCGCTCATGACCGACTCGGAGATGGGCGTGTTGCGCACCCGCGCCGCTCCGAAGCGTTCGATGAGCCCGCGCGTATCCCCGACGGGACTGATGTGCACGTCCTCGCCCATGACGATGATGGAACCATCGCGCGCCATCTCTTCGGTGATCGCCTCGTTGATCGCCTGCACCATCCGCTTCTTCGCCATCGGCCGTCTCACGCAAACATGTGTTCGAACGCCGCACCTGGCTCGGGCCACGGCGATTCGGACGCATACTCGAACGCCGCCTGGACTGCGACGCGCTCATTGTCCTCGACCCTCGCAATCGCTTCCGCCGGCACCCCGGCACCGTGCAACGCCGCCATGGCGAGCCGCAACGGCTCGCGCTCGCGGCGCTCCTCGACCTCGGTGTCGCTGCGATAGCTCCTGGACAGGAAGGATTTCTCCGCCTCGACGTGCCCGCGCAAGCGATAGGTGCGCATCTCCAGCAGTGTCGCGCCGCCGCCGCGGCGCGCGCGCTCGACCGCCTCGCCTGCCGCGGCCCAGACTTGGCCGACGTCGTTGCCGTCCACCTGCCGGCCCGGCACGCCGAACGGCGTTGCGCGCTTCCAGATCTCCCCGGCGGTGACGCTCGCCGTCGGCGAGAACTCCGAGTAGCCGTTGTTCTCGCAGACCAGGATCAGCGGCAGGCGCCACAGCGCCGCGATGTTCAGGGCCTCGAACAGCACGCCCTGGTTCGCCGCGCCGTCCCCGAAGAAGACGACGGCAACATGGTGCGTGCCGCGCGTCTGCGCCGACAGGGCCGCACCGGCGGCGAGGGCGATTCCACCGCCGACGATGCCGTTGGCACCCAGGATTCCCTTCGAAACGTCGGCAACGTGCATCGATCCGCCCTTGCCACCGCACACTCCGGTCGCGCGCCCATAGACCTCTGCGACCAGCTTTTGAATCTCATCGCTCTTGGCGAGGAAATGCCCGTGGCCCCGGTGCGTGCTGCAGATCCAGTCCTGATCCGACAGATGCGCGCAGACGCCGACGGCAATCGCTTCCTGGCCGATGTACAGATGCACCGGCCCCGGCAACTCGCCTGCGGCCTGCACCGTCGCCAGCCGCTCCTCGACCAGCCGGATGCGGAACATCCGTCCGTACATCTGCAGCAGGTTCTCGCTTGAAATTTCCTGGGAGCTCATAAAGCTGGCATCCTTGTCAGGGTCGCTGCAACCCGATCGATTCGCGGGCACCGGTGCCGCCCGATGCAGCGCACGCCACCCGCACCTGCGAAAGGCGCACGAACGTGAAGATCGCGTTTCTCGGGCTCGGCACGATGGGCGGCCCGATGGCCCGCAACCTGATCAAAAGCGGCCACGAGATGGCGGTGTTCGATGCATCCCCGCGCGCGCTCGAGGCCTT
>DASYXO010000129.1:0-3330 GCA_035934825.1 Casimicrobiaceae bacterium | reverse complement strand
CGATCTCGAGCGGGTGTTCGCGAAGTTCCATCGCGGCACCGTCGAGGGCGCCGAAACCGGGATCGGCCTCGGGCTCGCCATCTGCCGCGCCATCGTGCGCCTGCACGGCGGGCGCACCTGGGCCGAGCGGATCCCGGGCGGAGGAACGGCATTCCGATTCACGCTTCCCCTGCAGGAAGCGCCTGCGATGCCGCAGGAACCCGCGCCCGATTGACATGGCCGAAGCGCGTCCCGCGATCCTCGTCATCGAGGACGAGCCCGAGATCAGGCGCTTCCTGCGCGCGGCGTTCGTGCTGGAAGGCTACCGTGTGGTCGAGTCGGCAACGGGACGCCGCGGGTCCGTCGATGCCGGGACGCACAAGCCGGATCTCGCGATCGTCGATCTCGCACTGCCGGACCTCGACGGCGTCGAGGTGATCCGGCGCATCCGCGAGTGGTCGCCGATGCCGATCATCGTGCTTTCGGCGCGCGTCCAGGAGCGGTCGAAGATCGAGGCTCTCGACGCGGGCGCCGACGACTACGTGACCAAGCCTTTCGGCATCGGCGAGCTGCTGGCACGCGTGCGTGCGGCATTGCGCGGCGCGGTGCGCCCGGCATCCGGGTCGGCGACCCTGCACTTCGGAAGCGCAGTCGTCGACCTCGAGCGGAGGACGGCGGCGCGCGACGGACAGGAGATCCGCCTGACGCCGATCGGATTCCGGCTGCTGGCGGCACTGGCGAAGCACCTCGGCATGGTCGTCACGCACCGGCAGCTACTGACCGAGGTCTGGGGCCCGACGCACGCGGCCGATACCCACTATCTCCGGATCTACATGAAGCAGCTGCGCGACAAGCTCGAGGTCGATCCGGTGCGGCCGCGCCACCTGCTGACGGAGACGGGAATCGGCTACCGCATGGTGGTCGACGAATAGGCCGCCGACGCGGGATCGGCGTCACGTAGAATCGCCCTCGATGGGCGACTACCCGCATCTGCTCGCGCCGCTTGATTTGGGCTTCACCACGCTGCCCAATCGCGTGCTGATGGGATCGATGCATACGGGCCTCGAGGAGGCACCCGGCGGCTTCGACAGGCTCGCGGAATTCTATGCGGCGCGCGCCCGCGGCGGCGTCGGCCTGATCGTCACCGGCGGCATCGCGCCCAACCTGTCGGGACGGCTCGAGCCGCGTGCTTCGCAGCTCAGCTTCGCGTGGCAGCTGGCGAAGCATCGCCGGATCACCGACGCCGTCCACGTCGCCGGCGGGAGGATCGCGCTGCAGATTCTCCACGCGGGCCGCTACGCGTATCACCCAATGTCC
Source organism: Casimicrobiaceae bacterium (assembly GCA_035934825.1). Taxonomy (GTDB): domain Bacteria; phylum Pseudomonadota; class Gammaproteobacteria; order Burkholderiales; family Casimicrobiaceae; genus VBCG01. The sequence continues at coordinate 2,034 of DASYXO010000129.1, read as the reverse complement.
GTCGCGCCATCGGCACTGCGCTCTCCAATCACGCCGTTCAAGCCGCGCGCGCTGACGCGCTGGGGGATAGGACGCACGATCGCGGCCTACGCCCGCTGCGCGGCGCTCGCGCAGCAGGCCGGCTATGACGGCGTCGAGATCATGGGCTCCGAGGGCTACCTGATCAATCAGTTCATCGCACCGAAGACGAATCTACGCGACGACGAATGGGGAGGGTCGTTCGACAATCGCGCGCGTTTCGCGACGCAGATCGTGCGTCGCACACGCGAGGCCGTGGGCGAGAAGTTCATCATCGTCTACCGCTTGTCGATGCTCGACCTGGTCGACGGCGGCAGCACCTGGGACGAAGTGGTCGAGCTCGCGAAGCGGGTCGAGATCGCGGGCGCGACGCTGATCAACACCGGCATCGGTTGGCACGAGGCGCGGATCCCCACGATCGCGACGATGGTGCCGCGCGCAGCGTTCAGCTGGGTGACCGCGAGGTTGCGCGGTAGCGTGAAGCTGCCGCTGATCACCACCAACCGGATCAACGATCCTGCGGTCGCCGAAGCGATCCTGGCCCGCGGCGACGCCGACATGGTGTCGATGGCACGCCCGTTTCTCGCCGATGCGGAATTCGTGACCAAGGCGGCGCGCGGCGAGGCCGCGTCGATCAATACCTGCATTGCCTGCAACCAGGCCTGCCTCGACCACATCTTCGAGCGCAAGATCGCCTCGTGCCTGGTGAATCCCTACGCCTGCCGCGAAACTGAGATGGCGCTTTCGCCCGCGGTGCTCCGCAGGCGCGTCGCCGTCGTCGGTGCCGGTCCCGCGGGACTCGCCTGCGCGACGACGGCGGCGGGGCGCGGGCACGAGATCACGTTGTTCGACGCGGCTTCCGCGATCGGTGGCCAGTTCAACCTCGCGCGAAGGATCCCCGGCAAGGAGGAATTCGCCGAGACGCTGCGCTACTACGCCAACCGTCTGGCCGCGCTGCGCGTCGACCTGCGCCTGGGGCGTTTCGCCACCGTCGACGACCTGCGGGGCTTCGACGCAGTCATCCTGGCAACCGGGATCGTCCCGCGCCAGCCGGCGATCGAGGGCCTCGGACATTCGAGCGTGGCGACCTATGTCGAGATCGTCGACGGGCGCCGCAGCGCCGGGCGCAGCGTCGCGATCATCGGGGCCGGCGGCATCGGCTTCGACGTCGCCGAGTTCCTGACGCACGCGGCGGATGGCGACGGACACATGAGCACGGGCATGCGCGACGACCCGGCGATCGAGGCGTATCGCAGCGGATGGGGCATCGACCCGGCATACGCAAATCGGGGAGGCATCGGCCCTGCCACGGAGCCGCCTCCACCGCGCAAGGTCTGGCTGCTGCAACGCAGGACGGCGAAAGTCGGCGAGGACCTCGCCAGGACCACCGGGTGGATACGCCGGACGCTGCTCAGGAAGCGCGGCGTGACGATGCTTTCGGGCGTCGCCTATGATCGGATCGACGATGCGGGCCTGCACATTCGCATCGACGGTCAGCCGCAGCTCCTCGCGGCCGACACGATCGTCGTCTGCGCCGGGCAGGAGCCGCGGCGCGACCTCGCGGCACTGCTGGCGGCGGCCGGAATCGACTACACGCTGATCGGCGGAGCGGACGTTGCCGCCGAACTCGACGCCAAGCGCGCTATCGAGCAGGGGACGCGCATCGCGCTCGCGCTCTGAGTTGTGCCTGGGGCAGCGGGGCAGGATGCGCTTGCGCGCTCGGAGTGCGCGATCGCCGGCTTGCGGGTCCCGGCGCGACTGCGCTCGAAGACATCCTGCCGGAGATGTTTCAGTCGGGCTCGCGGGCCGCGCCACCCGTGACAGCCGTCGCGCACGCTCGCGCTCAGCGCATCCTGTCCCGCTGCGCCGGACGATTCCGCGTCGACTCGACGCAGGCATGGATTCGACATTCGCAATCCGTGCGCATCACCAACGCTGACGCATCGGTTGGCGCGCGGTGAGGGGTAATCGCTGCGGGCTTCGGCGTCGCAAATCGCGTCGACGAGCGGGGCCCGG
>DASYXO010000203.1:0-4181 GCA_035934825.1 Casimicrobiaceae bacterium | reverse complement strand
TACAGCGAAATGAGACGGCGGAATTGGCTGGAGCGGGTGAAGGGAATCGAACCCTCGTGTGCAGCTTGGGAAGCTGCCGTTCTGCCATTGAACTCCACCCGCGCGGGGAATCCGGCCCGCAGCGCCCGCTGACGCCGGAACGCGGCGCGGCCGGCCGCGCCGATGCTGCCACGGGCGCGGCTGCGCCATTCTAGCGTAGCGTCGTCCCCGGTTGTTTCGGGATGTTTCCGCCGGCCGGGGGCCGATGCGATCATCTACAATTCAGTCACTTGCCGGCACGCAGTCGCGCGCGCACCGCAACATCGCCGGCCCTGCGCGAACTGACGCGCAGGCGTTGCCGGCACCGCGGGCGATGCCCGCCCGCAGGGCTTCGGCATCCAAGAGAGTCGACAACATGACACGACCTCGGCGCGTCCTGATCGTCGCCGTCCTCGCGTTGGTCGCCATCGTCGCGGGCAGCTACCTGTTGCGCGCGTCGCAGGGTGCGAGAGTACCCGCAGCGAGGCCCGTAGCCGCCGTTCCGGTGACTGCGGGAGCGGTCGTCACCAAGACCGTTCCCGTCAGGCTGCGCGCCATCGGCAACATCGAACCGTACACGACGGTCGCGCTCAAGGCACTGGTCGACGGCCAGATCGTCGCCGTCCGCTTCAGCGAAGGCGACGAGGTCAAGAAAGGGGCGGTGCTGTTCGAGATCGACCGGCGACCCTTCGAGGCGCAACTGCAGCAGGCACAGGCGAACCTGCTCAAGGACCGTGCGACCCTCGATCACGCGAGCGAGCAGGAAAAGCGCTACAAGGACCTGCTCGAGAAGAAGTTCATCTCCCCCGACGCCTACGGCCAGGTGCGGACCAACGTCGAGACCGCGGCGGCGCAGGTCGTCGCCGACCGCGCCGCGATCCAGGGGATCCGGCTGCAGATCGAGTACTGCACGATCCGCGCGCCGATCACCGGCTACGCCGGAAGGATCATGATCCAGCAGGGCAACCTGGTGAAGGCCAACGACACGAATGCGCTCGTGGTCATCAACCAGGTGCGCCCGATCTACGCGTCGTTCTCGGTGCCGGAGCAGGATCTCGACGCGGTGCGCCGCTACGATGCCGATGGCGAACTGCAGGTGACCGCCGCCGTGCCGAAGTCGACCCAGCCGCCGCTCGTCGGCAAGCTCACGTTCATCGACAACACGACCGACACCACGACCGGAACCATCCGGCTCCGTGCCGCGTTCCCGAACCTCGACAAGGCGCTGTGGCCCGGCCAATTCGTCGACGTCGTGCTGACGCTGACGCAGCAGAAGGACGCGGTCGTGATGCCGGCGACCGCAGTCCAGAACGGCCCCAACGGCCAATATGTGTTCGTCGTGAAGCCCGACGACAGCGTCGAGCTGCGCAACGTGAAGATCGCACGCACCGAAGGCGACGACGCCGTCGTCGCGTCGGGTGTCGCTCCCGGCGACACGGTGGTGACCGCCGGACAGCTGCGCCTCGCGCCGGGAATCCATGTGAAGCTCGATTCAGGGACGAGCGCGTGAACGTCTCCGCGGTGTTTGTCCGCCGGCCGGTGATGACGCTGCTGCTGATGATCGGCTTCGTCATCTTCGGCCTGGCCGGCTATCGCCTGTTGCCGGTGAACGCGCTGCCGAACGTCGATTTCCCGACGATCCAGGTCCAGGCGCAGCTGCCCGGCGCGAGCCCGGAGACGATGGCCTCCGCTGTCGCGACGCCGCTGGAGAAGCAGTTCTCGACCATCGCGGGCATCGACTCGATGACGTCGGTGTCGAACAACGGGCTGACGACGATCGTCATCCAGTTTTCGCTCGACCGCAACATCGACGCCGCCGCCCAGGACGTCCAGTCGGCGATCGCCGCCGCAGGGCGCTCGCTGCCGGCGTCGATGCCGTCGCCGCCGACGCAGCGCAAGGTGAACCCCGCCGACTTCGCGATCCTGCTGCTCGCGCTCACGTCCGACAGCCAGCCGCTGGCGACGGTCGACGACTATGCCGAGAACAACCTCGCGCAGCGGATCTCGACGATCAGCGGCGTCGCGCAGGTGCTCGTGTTCGGGTCGCAGCAGTACGCGGTGCGCGTGCAGCTCGATCCAAACCAGCTCGCATCGCGGAACATCGCGCTGACCGACGTCGAGCAGGCGATCGGCAATGCCAATGTCAACCTGCCGACCGGAACGCTGTACGGCACCCAGCGCGCGACCTCGGTCACCGCAACCGGGCAGCTCAACGACGCGAAGGCATACGCGCCGATCATCGGCGCTTACCGCAACGGCGCCCCGGTGCGCCTCGACCAGCTCGGGCGGGTCTTCGACAGCGTTCAGAACGACAAGATCGCCGCCTGGTACAACGGAACACGAGGTGTCGTGCTGGCCATCCAGCGGCAGCCCGGCACCAACACGATCGAGGTCGTCGACTCGATCCGCAGGATCCTCCCGTCGTTCCAGGAAGCGCTGCCTCCATCGATCAAGCTCTCGACGCTGTACGACCGGTCCCAGTCGATCCGCGAGTCGGTGCACGATGTCGAGATCACGCTGCTGTCGGCGCTGGTGCTGGTCGTGCTCGTGATCTTCGCGTTCCTGCGCAGCGTGCGCGCGACGCTGATCCCGAGCCTCGCGCTGCCGCTGTCGATCGTCGGAACCTTCGGGCTCATGTACGTGTTCGGGTACACGCTCGACAACATCTCGCTGATGGCGCTGACGCTGTGCGTGGGATTCGTCGTCGACGACGCCATCGTCATGCTCGAGAACATCACCCGCCACATGGAGATGGGCGAGCCGCGGATGGTCGCGACGATGAACGGCTCGAAGGAGATCGGCTTCACGATCATGTCGATGACGCTGTCGCTGATCGCCGTCTTCATCCCGGTGCTGTTCATGGGCGGCATCCTCGGACGCCTGCTGCACGAGTTTGCGGTGACCATCATCGTCGCCGTGCTGATCTCGGGCGTCGTGTCGCTGACGCTGACGCCACTCCTTTGCAGCCGCATCCTGGATGCCGGAGGCGAGGGCCGCCACGGCCGCATCTACGCGGCGTCGGAGCGCATCTTCAACGGCGCGCTCGGCGGCTACCGCAGCAGCCTGCAGTGGGCGCTCGGGCATCGCAGGACGGTGATGCTCGCGTTCGCCGTGCTGTTCGTCGCCACCGGATACCTGTTCGTCAAGATGCCGAAGGGATTCCTGCCCAGCGACGACGTCGGCCAGCTGTTCGTGATCACCGAGGCGGCGCAGGACATCTCGTTCGAAGCGATGGCCAACCTGCAGCAGCAGGTCGCTGCCGAGATCCGGCGCAATCCGCACGTCGAGAACGTCATGGCGTTCGCGGGCGCGGGCGGCCCGACCGGTGCGCTCAACAACGGCCGCATCTTCGTGACCCTCAAGCCGCGCAGCGAGCGTCCGGGCGCCGACGCGATCGTGCAGGAGCTGCGCCCGAAGCTGCAGAACATCCCCGGCATACGCGCGTTCGTGCAGAACATCCCCGCGATCCGCATCGGCGGCCAGCTGACCAAGAGTGTTTACCAGTACACGCTGCAGGGTGCCAGCACCACCGAGCTCTACCAGTGGGCGCCGCGCGTCGAGTCGAAGCTGAAGCTGCTGCCCGGGTTGACCGACGTCACCAGCGACCTGCAGATCACGCAGCCGCAGATCAGCGTCCAGATCGACCGCAACAAGGCATCTACGCTCGGGGTGTCGGCGCAGGCAATCGAGAACACGCTTTACGACGCCTACGGCTCACGCCAGGTCTCGACAATCTACGCGCCGACCAACCAGTACTGGGTCGTGATGGAGCTCGAGCCGCGCTACCAGACCGACCCCTCGGTGCTGTCGATGCTCTACGTGCGCTCGAGCACCGGGGCGCTGGTGCCGCTCAACGCCGTCGCGACGCTCAAGCCGGCGGTGGGGCCCCTCGCCGTGAACCATCTCGGCCAGCTTCCGGCGGTGACGATCTCTTTCGACCTGCAGCCCGGCGTCGCGCTTTCGCAGGCAATCGACGAGATCCAGGGCGCGACCGCCGACATGCGGATGCCGGCGACGATCAATGGCTCGTTCCAGGGTGCCGCGCAGGCGTTCCAGGCGTCGCTGAAAGGCATGGGCATCCTGCTGGCGTTCGCGATCTTCGTCATCTACCTGGTGCTGGGCATCCTCTACGAGAGCTTCATCCACCCGGTGACCATCCTGTC
>DASYXO010000124.1:0-2357 GCA_035934825.1 Casimicrobiaceae bacterium | reverse complement strand
GATCGCTCGCCGCCGCACACGGTACCCCGACCGGCGCCGAAAGCGGCACGCCGCAATCCCTGGTCGTGATCGGCATGGGCAAGCTCGGCGGCGGTGAGCTCAACGTCTCGTCGGACATCGACCTCGTGTTCGCGTATCCCGAGGAAGGCGAGACGCGCGGACCCAGGCCAGTCTCGAACCGCGAATTCTTCGATCGACTGGGCCGGCGAATCATATCGGCGCTCGCCGACGTCGACCGCGATGGCTATGTCTTTCGCGTCGACACGCGCCTGCGCCCCTACGGCGACAGCGGGCCGCTCACCGTTTCGTTCTCGGCGCTGGAGCAGTATCTGGTGACGCAGGGCCGTGCCTGGGAGCGCTATGCCTGGCTCAAGGCGAGGGCGCTGACCGGGGATCGCCACGCGGAGCTGGCGGCGCTGGTGAGGCCTTTCGTCTACCGCAAGTATCTCGACTTCGATGCCTACGAGGGCCTGCGCGGCATCCATCGGCAGATTCGTGACCAAGAGCGCCGCCGCGATTACGCCGACGACATCAAGCTCGGCCCCGGTGGCATCCGCGAGATCGAATTCATCGTGCAGGCGTTGCAGATCGTGCGCGGGGGCCGTGAACCGGAGCTGCGCCTGCGCGGCACGCTTCCCGCGTTGGCGGCACTCGCCGAGCGGAAGCTGCTCGCGTCGCATGCCGTCGAAGTGCTCGAGCAGGGCTACCGTTTCCTGCGCACGCTCGAGCACCGGCTCCAATACCGGGACGACCGCCAGACGCAGCGCCTGCCCGACGACGCTTCCGAGCGCGCGAAGCTCGCCACCACGATGGGCTTCGACGATGGGCGCGGGTTCGAGGCGGCGCTCGCTGCGCATCGCAGCGGCGTTTTGCGCCAGTTCGCCGCCGTCTTCGACAGCCCGGGCGAGACGGCACAGCGGCCCCGGGATGCGTATGCAATGCTCTGGGAAGATCCGCAGGCATCCGACGCGGTCCTGGCGTGGCTGGCGAGCGAGGGTTTCGACGATCCCGTCTCGCTGGTCGCGACCCTCCGGCACATGCGCGACGCGCGGCGCTATCTGCAGCTGCCTGCGCTGTCGCGCGATCGCTTCGATCGCCTCGTTCCGCGGCTGCTGGCGGTCGCAGCCACGCAGCGCTCGCCTGGCACCGCGCCGGCTGCCGTCGTGTCGCGGCTGCTCGCGCTGCTCGAAGCCATCAGCGGCCGCAGCGCCTACCTCGCGCTGCTCACCGAGCATCCGCCGCTGCTGCCGCGACTCGCCCAGCTGATGGGCGCCTCGGCCTGGGCCGCCGATTACCTGACGCGCCGGCCGCTGCTGCTCGACGAGTTGCTCGATGCCCGGGTGTTGCTCGCTCCGCCCGACTGGATTGCATGGCGCCAGGAGCTGGCGCGGCTGCTCGACGCGAGCATCGCCGATGCCGAGGCGTCGATGGACGCGCTGCGCCACTTCCAGCACGCACAGACGTTCCGCCTGCTCGCCCAGGACCTGTCGGGCCAGGTGACCGTCGAGCGGCTCGCCGATCACCTTTCGGCGCTCGCCGACGCGATTCTCGACGCAACGCTGGCCGGATGCTGGAAGCTTCTGCGGGGCATCGACGCGCCGCCGCCGCGCTTCGCGATCGTCGGTTACGGCAAGCTCGGCGGCAAGGAGCTGGGTTATGCATCCGACCTCGACCTCGTCTTTCTCTACCGCGCCGATCCGGAAAGCCCGGACGACGAGGGCGCGCAGGCGTGCTATGCGCGACTCGCGCAGCGGATCAACACCTGGCTCACCAGCGCGACCGCGGCCGGCAGGCTCTACGAGACCGATCTGCGGCTGCGGCCCGACGGGGCCGCGGGGCTGCTGGTGTCGAGCCTCGCCGCCTTCGGGCGCTACCAGCGGGAGCAGGCCTGGACCTGGGAGCACCAGGCGCTGACACGCGCGCGCTTCGTCGCGGGCGACGCCGCGATCGGCGCGGCATTCGAATCGATACGCAACGAAGTGCTGTGCATGACGCGCGATGCAGCGAAGCTCGCGGCCGACGTCGTCGACATGCGGGTGAAGATGGCGCCCGGACACGCAAACCCGACGTCCGAGTTCGATCTCAAGCACGACCGCGGCGGGATGGTCGACATCGAGTTCGTCGTCCAGTACCTGGTGCTCGCGCATGCGCATCGCCACGGCGAGCTGACGCGCAATGCCGGCAACATCGCGCTGCTTTCGATCGCCGCGGAGGCCGGACTGCTGCCCGCCGATCTCGCGGAGGCCGCCGCGGATGCCTACCGCGAGTACCGGCGCCTGCAGCACCAGATCCGGCTGACCGGCGCTCCCCACGCGCGGGTCGATCCGGCGCCACTGATTGCACGCCGCGCTGCCGTC
>DASYXO010000121.1:0-3059 GCA_035934825.1 Casimicrobiaceae bacterium | reverse complement strand
CCCTCGTCCATCGTGAAGCGCTCGCGCGACCAGTCGGCGGCGGCACCCAGGCGCCGCATCTGGTGGGTGATCGTCGAGCCCGATTCCTCCTTCCACGCCCAGACACGGTCGGCGAAAGATTCGCGGCCGAGGTCGTGGCGCGTCTGGCCGCTGGCTTTCAGCTGCTGCTCGACGACGATCTGGGTCGCGATGCCCGCGTGGTCGGTGCCGACCTGCCACAGCGTGTTGGCGCCGCGCATCCGGTGATAGCGGATCAGCACGTCCATCAGCGTCTGCTGGAACGCGTGCCCCATGTGCAGCGTGCCGGTGACATTGGGCGGCGGCAGCTGGATGCAGTACGAGGCGGCGCCCGGCGTGTACGCCGGCTTGAACCAGCCGCGCGACTCCCAGAGCGGATACCACTTCGCCTCGATGGCGTGGGGTTCGAAGCTCTTGGCGAGTTCCATGAAGACGAGGAAAGAAACGGGGAAACGAGGGAAAAGCTTGAGATTGTAGCGGATGCGTCCCTTCAGCCCGTCTCGAGCAGCGTCTGCGCCACGTACTCGGCGATGGCGAGCGAGGCGGTGAGCCCCGGCGACTCGATGCCGTGTTGGTCCGCGACGCCGCGGACGACCGGGCTGCCGAATGCGAACACCGCACCCGCGTCGCGCGCCTCGCCTTCCAACGCCAGCATGTACTGGTGGCTGTCGATGATGCCCGTCGACGGCGAATGCAGCGCTGCGACGCAGGACAGCGCCGGCTCGAGTGCCGCGGCTGCGGCGGCGTCGAGTGGCACGAGATCGTCGACTCCGTTTGCGCGCGCCTGGGTCTCCAGGCGCACGAGCTCGCCGAGCTCGCCGCCGCCGGTCGCGACGATCAGCTTGCCGCAGCGGCGATGGGCAACGCCGTGACTGGCGCAGTACGCGTAGAGGCGCTCGCGTCCCGCGACGCACAGTCGCGCCTTCAGCGAGCCGGGAGGATAGTAGATGCCTGCGTGCAGCACCTCGCTGTTGCGCGCGCTGGTGACCGTCCCGATCGCGTCGGCAGCTTCGACGACGACCACTTCACAGCCCGCGCGTGCGAGCTCGCGCGCCACCGCCAGCCCGACGACCCCGGCGCCGATGACGACGCTGTCGATACGCTCCATCCGCGCCTGGGCGCTTCAGGCCGCGAGCGGATCGTTGGCGGCCAGGCCGTGATCGACGTTGCGCCCGATCGCGCGCGCAACGGCGTCGAGCCTCGCCATCAGCGACGTGAACTCGTCGATCGACAGCGCCTGGTCGGCATCGCACCAGGCCTCCGCCGGGCAGGGATGCACCTCGATCAACAGCGCATCGGCGCCCGCGGCGACCGCGGCACAGGACAGCGCCGGCACCATCCACGCCTTGCCGCCCGCGTGCGAAGGATCGACGATCACCGGCAGGTGCGTCTCCTTCTTCAGCACCGCGATCGCGGTCACGTCGAGCACGTTGCGGTAGGCGGTTTCGAAGGTCCGGATGCCCCGCTCGCACAGCATGATCCGGTGATTGCCGCCGGCGGCAATGTATTCGGCCGCCATCAGCCATTCGCCGATCGTCGCACTCATCCCGCGCTTGAGGATCACCGGGACGTCGACCTTGCCCACTTCCTTCAGGAGGTCGAAATTCTGCATGTTGCGCGTACCGATCTGGATCACATCGACCGCGTGCTCTAGGAAGGCGTCGAGCATCCGCACGTCCATCAGTTCAGTCACGATCGGCAGCCCATGATGCGACGCGGCGTCCTTCAGCATCGCCAGGCCCTCGATGCCCTTGCCCTGGAAGGCATAGGGGCTGGTGCGCGGCTTGAACGCGCCGCCGCGCATCAGCCGCGCCCCCGCGGCCGCCACACCTGCGGCCGCCGCCTCCATCTGCGGCACCGTCTCGACCGAGCAGGGGCCCGCGATCACCTGCACCGCGGCACCGCCGATGCGGGTCCCGCGCACGTCGACGACCGTGCTCTCCTTGTGCCATTCGCGCGCGACCAGCTTGTACGGCTTCAGGATGTGCATCGAGCGCTCGACGCCGGGCAGCGGGTCGAACATCTCGGGATCCAGCTTGCGCTCGTCGCCGACCGCGCCGATCAGCGTTCGCTCGGTACCGCGGGAGATGTGCACGTCGAGCCCGTGGGCCCGGATCTTGGCTTCGACCGCGGCGATTTCGGCCTCGCCGGCGTCGGGCTGCATGACGATGATCATGATCGAGTTCCCTTTCCGGTGCATGAAAAAGCATCGGGCGGCCTTTTCAGGGGCCGCCCGATGCGCTTTATTCCTGTCTGCTGTGGTTGCTACGCGCGCGCGCGGCCCTCGGAGAAGTCCGTAAAGTAGAAATAGCCCACGTACCCGGTCGGGGTACGAAGCGAAGTCGGACGTGCCTTGGCCTGCATGGAAGTCAGTGTATCAGGAACGGGCGGCGGCGCAACGCACCCGGCTCCGGTGACGGGCATCCCCGGAGGGGCCGTACCAGGCGAGCAACACGTCCTGCGCGGGACGGATGCCACCTCATCGCGGACCTGCCTGTCCTCGAACCCGTTCCCCGGAACGACGACGACCGGCTCACGAATGGCGGCTGCGCCAGCTGTCGATCTCGCGCTCGATCGCCTCGGCGATGTAGCTCCGGATGAGCGCGCCGACCTGACGGTTGATCGTGTCGACCAGCTCCGCGCTGGCGCGCTCGACGATCGGTTGCAGCCGCGCGCCGAGTTGCTCGCGCAGCCCGGTGTCGGTGAAGAGGTCGAGTCGTTGCAATACCTGCGAGCGGATCTCGTCGGCGAGCGCCTCCCAGTCGGGACTCGCGCCGGCGATCGCCGGGGCTGCGGCCGGCGTTGCCGCCGGCGCCGCGGTTTCGTCGCCAGCCGGGGGGATCTCGAGGATGAATTCGTCGTCGGCCAGGCCGTGGCCAGCGGACGCGGCGGCGACGTTCGGCAGCGGCACGACCCCTGCCGCCGGCGGCGGCGCCTCGTCGCGACCGCGGCGGACTTCCCCCACCGTCGGCTCCGCCTCGCGGCCGAAGGCCGCTTCAGCGACCGAGCTCGTGGCGCATTGTTCGACGCGCGCCGCGATT
>DASYXO010000093.1:0-2085 GCA_035934825.1 Casimicrobiaceae bacterium | reverse complement strand
ACGGGCCGGACCTCGCGCTTGATCAGATCCACCTCCGCGTGAAAATCGGGCATCGAATCCAGTCGCACGCCGCGCGCAAGGTAGATCGCCATTCGCGTGGTCCGCAATCCGTCGGCGTTGGCTTTCGGCGTCGGGATGCCGAAAGCCTCGTGCGTCGACTTGGTCGTGACCGAGTTCGCCCCGGCCACTGCCGCGAGGGTGCCTCCGTAGGCGACCAGCGCCGCCGCCTGCGCCTCGTCCTGCGGCCATGCGCCCATCCAGTGCAGCAACGTCACCGACGTGAACACGTCCGCGTATCCACGCTTGGCAAGATACTCCTGGCATAGTTCCCGGCACGCCCGGACCGCGGCGGCGTCCTGGACCAGATGCAGGGTCTCGCCCATTTCGAGTCCGTAGTTCCGCACTCCTTGCGCGACCGCGAGCAGCATGTCGAGCACGCCGGTGATGATCGCGATGCAGGGCGGAATGTTGGTGCCGGTGAGAAACCCGGGCTGGCGCCGGTGCAGTTCGACCCCCTGCTCCTGGTACATCGCCGCGAGACGGTCCAAGTACTGGTAGTTGCGGATGCCGTCCTCGATCGAAAGGTCCTTCGTGTACGAAGCGGTATAGGCGATGCCCGATCCGAGGTAGCCTGAATACCCGCCCGCGAAGGCGATCTCGCCCGTCAGCCTGGGCATCGAGGTCCCGGTCAGCATGATCGCCGGCTTGTCGATCGAGTCGACCAGCTCGGCCGCCTTGGCCACGCCGTAGTTGACGATCGGGTAGCCGTTGAGCAGCGAGCGCCCCATCCGCTCGGATTCCTCGATCCCCTTCTGTGCCAGTTGGAACTGCTCGTTGCGCGTGTAGCTGTCGGTCGTCGTAGGGATGATGTCCGCGAGGCCCTCCTTGTCGAGGACCTGCATCAGCTCCTTCTGCAGCGCGAAGGTGCCGAAGCCACCTCGCGGCTGCGTGAGGCACCGCCCCTGCGCGGCAGCTTCGCGCATCACCCACCCGAGCCGCTTGTGCAGCGGCATCGCCTTATGCCGCGCCACCGCCGCGTCGAAGTCGACCTCCGCTCCGGTCGGCCAGCGCGCCAGATTCGCGCGGCGCATCTGCGCGAACGCATCGCCCGGAATGCGAGCCTCCGACAGCGCGAGTCGCGTCTCAACCATTGGCGACGATGTCATCCGCAAGCGCCTCGCCCGGGGGTTTAAGGTACTTCAGCGCGAGCTCGAGCGCAGCCTCCGGTTCAGCCCGGGCCAGCAATCCGCACGCATAGAGCAGGTACTCGCGGTCGACGAGGAACCGCGGATCGCGGGGCCGCAGCGACTCGGGCTCCGCCGGATCCGCGACCACCGTCTCGAGCAGCTCCAGCGGCGCCCGGCTATGGGCGATGACGCCGCCGGTGCCGATCACGACCTCGACGCCCGAAAGGTCCTTGCCGGTCTGCGCCGTGGCCGGGCCGAACGCGGTATAGACCGTCTCGACGCTGCCGCAGTGCCGCTTCATCGCACAGCGCAACGCTGCACGCCCGAGGGCACGGTCCATGGCGCGCTCCTCTGGGTCGCGGGGCAGGCGGTCGACGTCGCGCGCCAGCTCGCCGATCAGGCGCGAGACGGTGCCCTGCGGCAGCCGGGCATCGGCAGCCAGGGCGGGTATGCCGACCATCTCGCCGATGGCGACCGCGTTGTGGCGCATGCCGAGGTCGCCCTCGACGGTGCGTTTGACTCGCAACTCCGGCAACCCCCGTTGCACCACGCCGGGCATGCGCGGCTGTCCCGATGCGACCGAATGCACGTCGGTGGTCGCCCCCCCCGGATCGATCACCACCAGATCCCCGAGACCGGAGGTGCTCCCGTGCCCATCGGCAAGGAGGCAGGCGCCGTCCATCACCGCGGCGGGCGTCGGCATCAGCACCGCATCGCATTCGTCGCGCGCGCGGTCGATGCCCTTGGCATGCACGATGCGCTGCAGAAAGATCTCGCGGATCGCCGTCCGGGCCGGCTCGATGTTGAGTACGTTGAATTCGGGCATGACGTTTTCAGTGCAGACCGCGATCTTGCCCGCGAGCAGATCCTTCGCCGCGTCCCAGGCGGCGCGATTTCC
>DASYXO010000085.1:0-9780 GCA_035934825.1 Casimicrobiaceae bacterium | reverse complement strand
CGGAAACCCGGCGGAAACCCGGGACGCACCACGTTTTCCGGTCAGAAAACGTGGTGCGTCCCGGGTTTCTCCGAAAACGTGGTGCGTCCCGGGTTTCCGCCGGGTTTCCGCGTCCCGGGTTTCCGTGGTCATGGCGTCCCCGGCGACCACGCGACGAGCTCCAGCACCGTGTGCTGCGTCCGCACCGCGCTGCCCCCGTCCCTGTCGTCGCCTTTTTCGTAATACTCGGCGTCCTTTTCCTCGCGCACGGCGGCGCCGACGGCCGGCGCGTACCAGATCACGTAGTTGCACTGCGTCGGCCAGCGCCACGCATCCCCGTCGTCGAGGTGCATCAGTACGCGCATCCGGATCGCGTCGAACGTCCCCGCGGGCGTGGTGACCTTCTCCCGGCCCGCGACGCGGACATAGCGGTTGATCTGTCCCGGCTTGTGCGTGGTCTCGTTGTAGTTGTCGACCCACTGGTTCCAGATCTCGCCGGCGTACAGCGGGAACCGGTAGCGCTCGAGCGGCGCGGCGAAGCGCCGGGTCTCGGCATCCATCAGCGCGCCGACGATGACGAGGCCCGGTGCGCGCCAGGTCTCCCGCCGGACGATGTCAATCGCGGGGCCACGCTGCACGACGCTGACCGTGTAGCCGCCGGCGCCGATGGCGCTGATCTCGCGGGTCTCGGTCCAGACGTCCGGCGCGCGGAAGCCATCGCGACCGCTGTACACCCAGCGTTCGCCGACGGCGATCTTCGGGGCGTCGGCGACCCGCTCGCCGGGCCGCGGCCCGGCGAGTCCTGCGCAGCCGGACAATCCCGCCGCGAGGATCATCGCGGCAATCCACGGTCGGGCGGCAGGCGTCATGTCCGACTTCATCGCTCACTCCTCACGACGGCTTGAGCCGCGCCCGCGCAGGCCGGTCAAGCCGGTGCGTCGGTGATCGCTCCCTTGCTTGCGGTCGACACGAGGCGCATGTACTTGGCGAGCAGTCCGCGCGTGTAGCGCGGCGGCGGTGCCTTCCAGCGCGCGCGCCGCGCCGCCAGCGTCGCATCGTCGACATCCAGCTGGATCAGGTGGCGATCGGCATCGATCGTGACCGAATCGCCCTCCTCGACCAGCGCGATGGTTCCGCCGACGTAGGCCTCGGGTGCGACATGGCCGACGACCATGCCCCAGGTCCCGCCCGAGAAGCGGCCGTCGGTGACGAGACCCACCGATTCCCCGAGGCCCTGGCCGATCAGCGCCGAGGTCGGCGCCAGCATCTCCTGCATGCCAGGACCGCCCTTGGGGCCTTCGTAGCGGATCACGATCACGTCCCCGGGCCGGATCTTCTCCGCGAGGATCGCTTCCATGCACTGCGGCTCCGAGTCGAAAACCCGCGCCGGACCCGTGATCGACCGCTTTTTGAGGCCGGTGACCTTGGCCACGCAGCCTTCGGTCGCCAGATTGCCGCGCAGGATCGCGAGGTGCCCCTGCTCGTAGAGCGGGTGGTCGATCGGGCGGATGACGTCCTGGTCGGCGCGCGGCGTCGAAGGCACCGATGCGAGCTCCTCGGCGAGCGTGCGCCCGGTGATCGTCATGCAGTCGCCGTGCAGCAGTCCCTTGTGGAGAAGCATCTTCAGCACCTGCGGCACGCCGCCGGCGGCGTTGAAATCCACCGCGACGTAGCGTCCCGACGGCTTGAGGTCGCACAGTACCGGAACGCGCCTGCGCACGCGCTCGAAATCGTCGATCGTCCATTCGACCTCGGCTGCGGACGCGATCGCGAGATAGTGCAGAACGGCATTGGTCGAGCCTCCGGTTGCCATCACCAGCGAGATCGCATTCTCGATCGACTTGCGCGTGACGATGTCGCGCGGCTTCAGGTCGCGCTTGATCGCCTCGACCAGCACCGCTGCCGACGCTGCCGACGACTCGGCCTTTTCGGGATCGGGCGAGGCCATCTGGGAGCTGCCCAGCAGGCTCATTCCCAGCGCCTCGAACGACGACGACATGGTGTTCGCCGTGTACATGCCTCCGCAGGCGCCGACGCTGGGGCAGGCGTTATGCTCGATCCCGTCGTAATCCTCCTTGCTCATCCGGCCTGCGGTGTAGGCGCCAACCGCCTCGAAGGGCGAGACGATGGTCAGCGTCTGGCCTTTCCAGTGCCCGGGCTTGATCGTGCCCGCATAGACGAAGATGCCGGGGACGTTCATGCGCGCCATCGCCATCATCGCGGCGGGCATGTTCTTGTCGCAGCCGCCGACGACGAGGACGCCGTCCATGCACTGGCCGTTGACCGAGGTCTCGATCGCATCGGCGATCACCTCGCGCGACACCAGCGAGTACTTCATCCCTTCGGTGCCCATGCCGATGCCGTCGGTGACGGTGGGCACGCCGAACACCTGGGGCATTGCACCTGCCGCCTTCAACTGCGCCATCGCGCGGTCGACCAGTGGCTGGATGCCGGCATTGCAGGGATTCATCGTGCTGTGGCCGTTGGCCACGCCCACGATCGGCTTCTCGAAGTCGTCATCGCCGAAACCCACCGCGCGCAGCATTGCGCGGTTGGGCGAGCGGGCGATGCCATGCGTGATCAGCTTCGAGCGACGGTTGTACGACAAGGGGAGTCTCCTGGAAGGCGCGCGAAGCCAGCACCGGGCGTCGCGTTTTTGCGGCGAACGTCAACGATAGCATCGCGGCGCCTTCACCGACAACCGCCGCCATCTACTGCGAGCGCGGCGTTGAGGCGTCGACCGGCATCGCGCATCCGGTGTGGTATACGCAGTTCCATGCTTGTCTACCCGCAGTTCGACCCGGTGGCCTTCCGCATCGGACCGCTCGCGGTCCGCTGGTACGGACTGATGTACCTGGTCGGATTCGTGCTGTTCATCATCCTCGGCAGGCGCCGTGCGCAGAAGAGCATGCTGACCGGCTGGCGCGCGACCGACGTCGACGACATGCTGTTCTTCGGCGTATTCGGCGTCATCCTCGGCGGGAGGCTCGGCTACGTGCTGTTCTACAAGCCGCTCTACTACGTTGCGCATCCACTCGAGGTGTTCGAGGTCTGGCACGGGGGGATGAGCTTCCACGGCGGCTTCATCGGCGTGATGATCGCGCTCTGGTTCTTCGCCCGGCAGCGGGGCAAGCGCTGGCTTGACGTGACCGATTTCGTCGCGCCGCTCATTCCGCTGGGGCTTGCCGCGGGTCGGCTCGGCAACTTCATCAACGGCGAGCTGGTCGGGCGTCCCACCGACCTGCCGTGGGGAATGGTGTTTCCCCAGGTCGACCAACTACCTCGCCATCCTTCGCAGCTCTACGAGTTCGCGCTCGAGGGCGTCGCGCTGTTCGTGATCCTGTGGGCGTTCGCCGCGCGCCGCCGGCCGATCGGCGCCGTATCCGGGCTGTTCCTGCTGGGATACGGGGCGTTTCGCTTCATCGCAGAGTTCGCGCGCGAGCCCGACAGCTTTCTGGGGTTCCTGGCCCTGGGGTTCACGATGGGGCAGTGGCTTTCGCTGCCGATGATCGTCGTCGGAATCGCCATGCTGCTGTGGGCCTATCGGCGCGCCGGCAAGACCGAGCCGACGCTGATGGACCGCATGAAGTAGGTCGCGGCCGCTCGGCCTCCTTGCTCGCGCGCTCGGCCTCTTTGGTCGCGCGCCCTCGGCCTCCTCGAGATTGTTCGCCGATGCGCCACGTCGTCGCGTCGGCCTCGCGCGTCGCTCGCCATGGTTCGCATCCCCGGCTGGCGCCGGGGCCCCTGCTCACCGCTCGCGCCGCTAATCCATCCTTCGGTAATCGCCGTCGAGGGTCGTGCTGTTCTGCCGGTAGTTCGAGCGCCCGGCCGCCACAGGTTCGGGGCCCAGCGCCCCGCGCTGGTTGATCGGCAGCGACAGCAGCAGGAGCGCGAGGACGTCGGAGAGCACTCCGGGGAGGAGCAGCAGCATGCCGGCGAGTACCCGGCGCCCGCTGTCGAGCAGCCCGCGTAGCAGCGACTGGTCTCCACGGAACGCTGCGAGCGTTCGCATCCGGAACTGGTCCCGCTCGTTAGCGAGCACCCACATCCCAGCTATCCCAGACCCGGCGAGCCATACCCACAACGGCACTCCAGTCCAGCGCGCGAGGCGCAGCGTGAGCAAAAAGTCCGCAATCGGGAAACCCAGTACAATTGCGAGCACGACGAAGCGCATGGAAGCTCCTTGGCGGACACGCCGATCATCGTTTTCACCCACGTGCCGGACCTGGCCATCGCGGCCGACATCGCCCGGACTCTGGTCGGGAACAGGCTCGCGGCCTGCGTGAACATCGGCGCTCCGACCGAGTCAATTTACCACTGGCACGGTCGAATCGAAACGGCGAACGAGCTGCCTCTCGCCATCAAGACCCGTTCCGGGCTTTATCGCAACGTGGAGGCTGCAATCCGCAATATCCATCCCTATGACACGCCGGAGATCCTTGCGATCCCTGTCGTCGACGGCGACGCCCGATTCCTGGAATGGATCGCGGCGCAGACCGCGACCCCCTGACATGAGACCGATCGCCGCGGCGGCGCTGATCGGCATGCTGGCCGGGTGGCCCGCGAGCCCGGTCGTTGCCCAGATCGCCGCGGGGCAACCGGCGTTGCTCCCACCCGACCAGGCATTTCGGCTGTCGGCGCGCGCGCTCGACCCCTCGACTCTCGAGGTGCGATTCGACATCGCGGATGGCTATTATCTTTACCGTGACCGTTTGGGGTTTCGCGTCGCGCCGGTGCCTGCGGGGCCTATCGACCTACCCCCGGGCAAGGTCAAGCACGACGCCTTCTTCGGCGATGTCCAGACTTATCGGCAGGCGGTCGTCGTGCGCGTCCCGCTCGTGCGCGCCGGCCAGGCCGGCGAGAGACTGACGGTGAATGCGGATTCGCAGGGTTGCGCCGACGCAGGCGTGTGCTATCCCCCGAATCCGCAACAGGTGGAAATCGTCGTACCGGCAGCGGGCGCGCGTCCGGGCGATTACGTCGAAGCCTCGAAGCCGCGGGGCTGGTTCAACTGATAAGATGAAACGCCGAACCATCCTGGTCGGTGGCGCCGTGGCGGGGCTCGCCGCACTTGCGGCCGGCGCCGCCGTATTCCACTCGACCAGCACTGCACAGCGCGACGGCGCCGCGCTGCTGGACGTGGTGCTGCCCGATCCCGAGGGCCACGACCAGGCGCTGGCCCAATGGCGTGGCAAGGTCCTCGTCGTCAATTTCTGGGCGACCTGGTGTGCGCCCTGCCGTGAGGAAATGCCGCAGTTCGTGGCCGTGCAGGCGGCGCAAGGTGCCAAAGGCATCCAATTTGTTGGCATCGCCGTCGATCAGGCAGCCAAAGTCATTGAATTCTCGGAACAGATCGGATTGAACTATCCGGTACTGATCGGCGGCTTCGGGGCGATCGAGCTTTCCAAGTCACTCGGGAACAGCTTGTCCGCCCTGCCCTTCACCGTAATCATCGACCGGCGCGGACGGGTCGCGCAGCGACACCTCGGCCCGCTGCTGCAGCCGGAGCTCGATCGCATGTTGGACGGGTTGCTGCAGCGCGCCTGACGTACCGGCGAGCCGCGGGCCGCGTCTTCCGCGCGCGATGCGGCGCGCTACGCTGCAGGCACAAAAGTCGGCAATCGCGCCCATTTACTGGACAACCTGCAGACATCTGCGGCAAACTCCGCGGTTTCTCCAGCGGCCAGGGCCGCAGAGGCTATCGCCATGGATCTGCGCAAACTCAAGACGCTGATCGAGCTCGTCGAGACCTCGGGGATCGCCGAGCTCGAAATCCAAGAAGGCGAGGAGCGAGTGCGGATCACCCGCGCGGTGGCGCCTTCCCAGCAAACGGTGATGCTGCACGCGGCACCACAAGCACCTGCTGCCGCACCTCCGGCGCCCGTTCCCGCCGCCGCGGTGGTAGAGGCCGCGCCGCCACCCGAGCCCGAGGGGCACGTGGTCAAGAGCCCGATGGTCGGGACCTTCTACCGTTCGGCCTCGCCGGGTTCGAAGTCTTTCGTCGAGGTCGGCGACTCGGTGGCCCAGGGCGACACGCTTTGCATCGTCGAGGCGATGAAGCTGATGAACGAGATCGAGGCCGACGCGGCGGGAACGGTGAAGGCGATCCTGGTCGAGAATGGGCAGGCGGTCGAGTTCGGCCAGCCGCTGTTCATCCTCGAGTAGGCATGGCCACGTCGACTCGCGGCAAGCTGTTCGACAAGGTCCTGATCGCCAATCGCGGTGAGATCGCGCTGCGCATCCAGCGCGCCTGCCGCGAGCTCGCAATCAAGACCGTCGTCGTCCATTCGGAGGCCGACCGCGACGCCAAGTACGTCGCGCTTGCCGACGAATCGGTGTGCATCGGCCCGCCACCCTCCACGCAAAGCTATCTGAACATCCCGGCGATCATCGCGGCGGCGGAGGTCACCGACGCCCAGGCGATCCACCCCGGCTACGGTTTCCTGTCCGAGAACGCCGACTTCGCCGAAAAGGTCGAGCGCTCGGGCTTCATCTTCATCGGGCCCAAGCCCGAGACGATCCGCCTGATGGGCGACAAGATCAGCGCCAAGGTCGCGATGACCAAGGTCGGGGTGCCCTGCGTGCCCGGCTCGGAGGGAGCCCTGCCGGAGGACCCGAAAGAGGTCGTCAAGATCGCCCGGGCCGTGGGTTATCCGGTGATCATCAAGGCGGCGGGCGGCGGCGGCGGCCGTGGCATGCGGATCGTACACACCGAGGCGGCCCTGCTGCCGGCGGTCGCCCTGACGCGCAATGAGGCGCAATCGGCATTCAGCAACCCGCTGGTCTATATGGAGCGCTTCCTCACCGATCCGCGACATATCGAGATCCAGGTGCTCGCCGACGGATTCCGCAACGTCGTGCACCTGTTCGAGCGCGACTGCTCGATGCAGCGACGCCACCAGAAGATCATCGAGGAGGCGCCCGCGCCGGGCATCAATTCCCGCGCGCTCGCGCGCATCGCCGAGCGCGCGGCCGAAGCCTGCCGCAAGATCGGCTATCGCGGCGCGGGGACCTTCGAGTTCCTGTACCAGGCGGACGAGTTCTTCTTCATCGAGATGAACACCCGGGTGCAGGTCGAGCATCCGGTGACGGAGATGATCACCGGAATCGACATCGTCCAGGAGCAGATCCGCGTCGCGGCCGGACAGAAGCTCCGCTGGCGCCAGCGCGACATCGTGCGCCGCGGCCACGCGATCGAGTGCCGGATCAATGCGGAGGACCCCTGGACCTTCGTGCCGTCGCCGGGGCGGATCACCGCCTGGCACGCGCCGGGCGGCCCCGGCATCCGCGTCGACTCGCACGCGTACCAGAACTACTTCGTGCCGCCGAACTACGACTCGATGATCGGCAAGGTCATCGCCTACGGCGACACCCGCGAGCAAGCGATCGCGCGCATGCGGGTCGCGCTGTCCGAAATGGTGGTCGGCGGAATCAAGACCAACGTTCCGCTGCACCAGGAGCTGCTCCTCGACGAGAAATTCCTGCGCGGCGGCACGTCGATCCATTATCTCGAGGAGCGGCTCGCCCGGCGCAAGCAGGCGGCGCAGTGAAGCGTTGATCCGGCGGACGGCCAATTGCACCTCTCGACGGGGTCCCGCGTGACGGAGCAAACTCCGCCGAATTTCGCCGCAGTGCGCTTCGACGTCGAGGCCGTCACGGCCGATGCCTGGTCCGACGCGCTGCTCGACGCCGGGGCGTCGTCAGTGGACGCCGCCGACCCTGACGCCGGGACCGCGCGGGAAACGGCAGTGTTCGCCGAGGGCGGGGGCCAAGCGCGGGAATGGTGGCCGATTTCCCGGCTGACCGCGCTGTTCGAACCGGGGCGCGATCCCGGGGATGCGCTCGCCACCGCGGCACGAGCGCTGGGGTTGCGCGCGCCGTCGCACCAGCGCTTCGACGTCGCCGACCGCGACTGGATCGCGGCGACCCGGTCGCAGTTCACGCCGATCCGCATCGCCGAAGATCTCTGGATCGTACCGACGTGGTGCGAGCCGCCGCGTCGCGACGCCGTCAATGTCGTGCTCGATCCGGGGCTGGCTTTCGGGACCGGGTCGCATCCAACGACCGGGCTGTGCCTCGCCTGGCTGCGCGAGACCGTCACCCGCGAAGCGTCGGTGCTCGACTACGGCTGCGGCTCCGGAATCCTGGCCATCGCCGCGCTCAAACTAGGCGCAGTGCGCGCCTGCGGCATCGACATCGATCCGCAGGCCGTGCAGGCAGGCGCATTCAACGCCGGCGTCAATGGCGTCGTCGCCGAGTTCGGGGCTCCCGGCCGGCTCGGCGCCCGGCGTTTCGACGTCGTCGTCGCCAACATACTTGCCAATCCGCTGCGCCTGCTTGCGCCGCTGCTCGCCGCGCATTGCAGCGCCGGCGGACGGATCGCCCTGTCGGGCATCCTCGAGGCGCAGGCCGACGACGTGATCGCGGCGTACTCGCCGTGGTTTACCATGACCCGCTGGCGCGGGAGCGAAGGCTGGGTGTTGCTCGCCGGCGTGCTCGAGCGCGTGCCCGCCTGACCCTGCGCGCTGGCGATCGCCCATGGCCGACCAGAAGTTCACCCGCTGCCCCGGTTGCGCGACGGTGTTCCGCGTCACCTCCGAGCAGCTCGCGCTGCGCGAAGGGCAGGTGCGCTGCGGGCATTGCCGCGCAGTGTTCGACGCCAATTCGCAGCTCGTTCTCGTCGACATCCGTGCACGCGGAGACGAGGCCTCCGACGAGCTCGCCCTCGGGCGGCCGACAATCACGCTGCGCGAATCCGATGCACTTCAGCCGGTCACGGTCGACACCGCGCCGGCGACCGTGGCCGACGACCCAGCGGCGGCAATCGCCGACGCTCCCGCAACCGACGTCCCCGCAACCGACGCCACCCCGGCGAATACCACAGCCGACGCGACGTTGAGCGCGGCCGACGCGACGCCCGCAACTTCGGTGGACGGGACGGCGCCCGAGGTCGTCGCTGGCGACGATGCCGCGCCTGCGAGCGGGGCCGCACCGCCGCTCGACCTGGGCGAACTCGAGGCGGCGCGCGCGGCACTGCGCCGGCGCGTGCGCCCGCGGCGCAGCGGCAACGCGTTCTACGTCGTTGCGATGCTGCTCCTCGTCGCGGGCCTGGGCGCGCAGGCGGTGCTGCAGCTTCATGATTGGCTCGCCGCCCGTGCGCCGGGCTTGAGGCCCGACTTGGCAAGCGCGTGCCGCTGGCTTTCGTGCACGATTCACCCGCTGCGTGACCCCAGCGCCCTGTCGATCGAAGGCTCCGACCTTCAGGCCGATCCCGCACATCGCGGGCTGCTGATCCTGACGGCGACCGTGCGCAATCGCGCGGCCTATGCCCTGGCCTATCCGGACCTGGAATTGACGCTCACCGATGCGTCGGACCAGGTCGTCGTGCGCCGGGCGTTCGCGCCGTCGGAGTACCTGGCGGGCAGCGCGGACCGCAATGCCGGGATTCCCGGCAATCACGAGCAATCCATCAGGCTCTTCATCGACGCCAGCGCGACCAACCAGGCGGGCTATCGGGTCTACCTGTTCTATCCCTGAGGGGCCTACGGAAATCGCCCGGCGCCCGGGTGCGCAAGTTTGGTGCGCGACATCCGTCGATCGCACCAATTCGCGACGTGGTTTAATGCGTATGCCCCAGTCCGGTGCCTCCGTCTTGGATTCTGTGAAACACTCAAATAAAACGCCTTGATAAACAATGGCGTATTGACGATTGCCCGGTGGCACGGAACTGGCTAAACACCTCTGCGTCCGGAAACCGGCCGCACGGCCCGTTTTCCGCCCTCGTTTTTCAGGAGACCTTCG
>DASYXO010000070.1:0-11507 GCA_035934825.1 Casimicrobiaceae bacterium | reverse complement strand
GATGGCGTATCGCCGAATATTATGGCTCTGACCCCGTTTACCAAAAATATTACGGCTCTGACCCCATTTACCAAAATATTACGGCTCTGACCCCATTTACCAAAATATTACGGCTCTGACCCCATTTACCCTGCCCCGGCTTACCGAACCGCATTTGCCGAATTTGGATACATGCCTGTCAACTACGCACCGCCCGCCGCTGACGCGCTGCTGCCGGTCCCGGGCATCACGCTGGGTGCGACGGCGGCGAAGATCAAGAAATGGGACCGTGACGACCTGCTGATGGTCATCGCGGAGCCGGGCGCGGTCGCGGCCGGAGTGTTCACGCAGAACCGCTTTTGCGCGGCGCCCGTGATCGCGTGCCGCGATCATCTCGCGCAGCAACGCGTCGGAGGTACCGGCTTTCGCGCGTTGGTCATCAACGCCGGCAATGCAAACGCCGGCACCGGAGACGCGGGCCTCGCCGCAGCGCGCGCGACCTGCGCCGAGGCGGCGCGACTGCTCGGTTGCGCTCCCGCACAGGTCCTGCCGTTCTCGACCGGCGTGATCATGGAGCCGATGCCGGTCGATCGCATCGTGGCGTCGCTGCCGGCCGCGCGATCGGCGGCGCAGGCCGACGGCTGGTTCGCGGCCGCGCGCGCGATCATGACCACCGACACCGTGCCCAAGGGCGCATCGCGCCAGGTCGCGATCGACGGCGCGACCATCACTGTCACCGGCATCGCCAAAGGTTCCGGCATGATCCATCCGGACATGGCGACGATGCTGTCGTTCATCGCCACTGACGCACCGGTCGAGGCCGCCGTGCTGCAGGCCATCGTCCGCGAGGTCGCCGAGGTCTCGTTCAACTGCGCGACCGTCGATGGCGATACGTCGACCAACGACAGCTTCGTGATCATCGCCACCGGGAAGGCAACGATCGGGGCGATCCGGCAGTGTGACGATCTGCGGCTGCCCGCGCTGCGCGAGGCATTGGAATCGGTGGCAACCGTGCTCGCGCAGGCGATCGTTCGCGACGGCGAGGGTGCGACCAAATTCATCGACGTCCGCGTCGAGGGTGGTCGCGATTTTCGGGAATGCCGGCGTATCGCGTTCGCGATCGCACATTCGCCGCTGGTCAAGACGGCGTTCTTCGCTTCCGATCCGAATCTCGGTCGCATCGTGTGCGCGATCGGCAATGCGGGTGCGGGCGACCTCGATCCTTCGACCGTGTCGTTCTGGCTCGACGACGTGCTGGTCGTCGATCGCGGCGGCCGCGCGGCGAGCTACCGCGAGGAGGACGGGCAGCGGGTGATGAAAAAGGACGAGATCGTCGTGCGCGTCGACCTCGGTCGCGGCGACACGCAGGCCCATGTCTGGACCTGCGATTTCTCGCACGACTACGTCTCGATCAACGCCGACTACCGAAGCTGACGTGGCCGAAGAAGTCGACAAGCTGATTGCGCGCGCCGAAGCGGTGCTCGCGCGCGTCGAGGCGCTCCTCCCGCCGGCCGGCCCCGACCCCGACTGGAGGAAGGTCAGCGCCGCGCGCTGGCGCAAGCGCAACGGCCGTGGCTGGCTGCAGGGCGTAGCGCATCCACATTCGATCGCGTTGACCGACCTCGTCGCCGTCGATGCGCAGAAGCAGGCGATCGACCGCAACACGCGCCAGTTCGTCTGCGGCCTGCCCGCCAACAACGTGCTGCTGACAGGCTCGCGCGGAACCGGCAAGAGCTCGCTGGTCAAGGCGATGCTCGCGCGTTATGCGACGCGCGGCCTGCGCCTGGTCGAGGTGGACAAGGCGGATCTCATCGACCTGCCCGACATCGCCGAACGTCTCGAGGAGCAGCCGTATCGCTTCGTCGTGTTCTGCGACGACCTGACTTTCGACGCGGGCGAGGCCGGCTACAAGGCGCTGAAGGTGATGCTCGACGGGTCGATCGCGGGTGCGGCGACCAACGTCGTCATTTACGCGACGTCGAATCGCCGCCACCTGATGCCCGAGTATCTTTCCGAGAACCTCGAGGCGCGGCACGTCGGCGAGGAAGTGCATCCCGGCGAGAGCGTCGAGGAGAAGATCTCGCTGTCCGAGCGCTTCGGATTGTGGATTTCGTTCTATCCGTT
Source organism: Casimicrobiaceae bacterium (assembly GCA_035934825.1). Taxonomy (GTDB): domain Bacteria; phylum Pseudomonadota; class Gammaproteobacteria; order Burkholderiales; family Casimicrobiaceae; genus VBCG01. The sequence continues at coordinate 9,404 of DASYXO010000070.1, read as the reverse complement.
CGCGCAGGAAGACTACCTCGCTGCGGTCGATCGCTGGCTCCTGCACTTCGGCATTGACAAGGCGCGATCCGCCCGCGAGGCAGAGGAGCGCACGCGCGAGGCACTGCAGTTCGCGCTGCAGCGCGGTTCGCGCAGCGGCCGCGTCGCGTGGCAGTTCGCGCGGCACTGGGCGGGCGGGCTGGGCCTGAAGCGCAAGCCGTGAGCCCGACGGGCAGCCCCGAGGGCGAACGCCAGAGTGCGCAGCACGAAGGCGGTCCAGCGCAACCGACGGGCAGCCCCGAGGGCGAACGCCGGAGTGCGCAGCACGAAGGCGGTCCAGCAAGCGCGATCGTCCGCGTCGCGGCGGCCGTGATCCGGCGCTCCGACGGCGACGTGTTGCTCGCCCAGCGCCCGCCCGGCAAGGATTGCGCCGGCTACTGGGAATTCCCCGGCGGCAAGCTCGAGGCGGGCGAGACACCCGCGCAGGCGCTTGCGCGCGAGCTGCGCGAGGAACTGGGCATCGTCGTGCGCCGTGCGTCGCCCTGGCTCACCCGGGAGTACGTCTACCCGCACGCCCATGTCGCGATCGACTTCTTTCGTGTCGTTGCGTGGGAAGGCGAGCCCGCGGGCCACGACGGGCAGGCGCTGGCGTGGCAGGACCCGACGGCGATCGACGTAGCGCCGCTGCTGCCCGCCAACGCGCGCGTGCTCGCCGCCCTGACGTTGCCTCCGGTCTATGGGATCAGCTGTGCCGCCGAGCTCGGCGAGCAGGCGTTCCTCTCGCGCACGGCCGCGGCGCTCGATGGCGGCCTGCGGCTGATCCAGCTGCGCGAAAAGGAATGGGATGCGTCGCGCCGGGCGGCATTCGCGGTGCGGCTCAACGCGCTGGCTACGGTCCACGGCGGGCGGGTGCTGGTCAACGGTGACGCCGACGAGGCGCGGCAGCTCGGTTGCGCGGGCGTCCATTGGACCTCGGCGCGGCTCGCCGCAGCGGCTTCGCGCCCACGCGACCTGATGGTCGGGGCGTCTTGCCACACCCGTGCCGACCTCGAGCGCGCGTCCGCCCTCGACGTCGACTTCGCCGTGCTGGGGCCGCTGCGTTCGACGCCCACCCATCCGCAGGCTGCGCCGCTCGGCTGGGAGGCGTTCGAGCGCATCGTGGCGGGTACGCGGGTACCGGTCTACGCGTTGGGGGGCCTGGGCCGCGACGATCTCGTCGCGGCGGTCGCGTATGGCGCGCACGGCATCGCGCTGCGGCGGGCCGCGTGGCTCCCTGCCTGAGCTTCGCGCTCAGCGTCCCTCGTCCGACCCGTCGATGCCCGGAGCATCCGATTCGTCCGGCGCTTCGGGCGTCGCGATCCGGTAGCGCTCGGCGGCCCAGGCGCCCAGGTCGATCGTTTTGCAGCGTTCCGAGCAGAATGGGCGCCAGCTCGATTCGGCAGTCCATGGCACGGACGCGCCGCACTGCGGGCATTTGACGATCCTGGGCGCAGTGGTCATTGGTCTGGGGCCGCGTCGATGTCGAAAAGCGACGGCGTTGGGTCGTGGCGGGCGGGCGTGTTCGAGAACGTGGCGACGGCGGTTGCCGGAATCAAGGCGCCGACGCGAACGCCAAGGAGCCGGATCCGGCGCTCCAGCGCGACGCGCTTCAGGCAGCTGCCCGCCGCGCGCCGGATCTCGGCTGCGTCCTGCGTCGGCATCGCGATCGTCCGGTCGCGCGTCACCGTGACGAAGTTGTCGTAGCGCAGCTTGACGCCGATGGTCCTGCCGGCGTACCCCTTGCGCAGCAGGTCGTCGCCGACGCCATTGCACAGGCCGGTGAAGATCCGCGACAGCGCATCCCGATCGCGGGTGGCCGACAGATCGCGGTCGAACGTGGTCTCGCGGCTGATCGACCTCGGCTCGCTGTGGGTGACGATCTCGCGCGTGTCGCGTCCGTGCGCGGCGTCGTGCATCCATTCGCCCTGGGCCTTTCCGAAGCACGCGACCAGGGCCTCGCGGCCGGCACCTGCGAGCTCGCCGATCGTGCGAATCTGCATCTCCGCCAGCCGGGCCGCTGATTTCGGTCCGATGCCGTTGATCCTGCGCGCGGGCAGCGGCCAGATGCGGCGCTCCAGATCGCCGTCACCGATCACCGTCAGCCCGTCCGGCTTGTCGAGGTCCGACGCGATCTTCGCGAGCAGCTTGTTCGCCGCGAGTCCGATCGAGCAGCCGAGGCCCGTCGCGGAGCGCACCGCATCCTTGATCGATTGCGCGAGCGCACGTATCCCGGCGGGCGCCGGTACCTCGGTGAGATCGATGTAGATCTCATCGATGCCGCGGTCCTCGATTCTCGAAGCGATCCCGCGTACTGCCGCCTTGAACAGCCGCGAATAGTGGCGGTAGGCTTCGAAATCGACCGGCAGCACGATGGCATCGGGCGCGAGCGCCGCGGCCTTCATCATTCCCATCGCCGAATGGACGCCCAGCGCGCGCGCCTCGTAGGTCGCCGTCGTGATCACGCCGCGGCCCGCGTAGCCGGCAAGCGTCGCGAAGCTGCGCGTCAGCGCACGGGTGACGGGGTCGACGCGCTCGACCGGCCGGTGCGCCGGCCCGCCGCCGATGACGACCGCCCGACCGCGCAGCTCCGGATAGCGCAGCAGCTCGACCGAGGCGTAGAACGCGTCCATGTCGAGGTGGGCGATCATGTTGCGCGGCGCCTGCATGTGCCTATGGTATGCCGGCGGTGCGCGGCGAGTCTCGTCGTCCGTCGCGCCGGCAATCGCGGTGGAGTGTCGGTACAATCATCATTGGCCCCTGCCGGAGTCGCCCTTCATGTCACCCGTTCGAGGTGCGTCAGGCTTGTGCCGAGCGCAGGGGAATCCGGAGCGCAACGCCAGTCCGCGGTCATCCGAGCCAGAACGCGATGAATGACTCGCGCGAACTCGACGCGCTGCTGGCACGAGCTGCGGCCGCCGCTGCGGCGGGACGCATCGATGAAGCGCTGGTAGGTTATCGGCGCGCCCTGGCGCTGGCGCCGGCAAACGCCCAACTGCACCACAACATCGGCGTGACGCTCTCGCGGCGCGGAGAGCTGGCCGGCGCATTGGGCCATCTGCTCGAAGCGGAGCGCCTTGATCCGACGTCGGCAGTGTCGTCGCTCGCCGTCGGTCACGCCTACTTCAACGCGGGGCGGATGAGCGATGCGACGCAGGCATTCGAGCGCGCGCTGCAGCGAGCCCCCGATTCGTTCGAAGCCTCTTGCAATCTGGGCCTCAGCCTGCAGGCGCTGGGAGAATCGGCGCGTGCGCTGCCGATGCTCGCGCGCGCCCGCGAGCGCCTTCCATTGGTCGAAGCGCTCTTCCGAGCGCATTTCGAGGCACTGCAGGCGTTGGGCAGGACCGAGGAAGCGGACCAGGCATTCCTGGAGTTCGAGGCCGCCGCCACGCCTTCGGCGTGGTTGGCGGCAACGGGATTGCTCTGGGCGCGTACCAGCGTACGCGCGGACCTCGAAGCGAAGTATCTGGCAATGGCCGTGCAATGGGAGTACGAGCTGCCGGACTTGCGATCGCTTTCGAAGATCATGCGATCGATTCAATACTTCGACTTGACCCGCGCGCAGATGGCGAGGCTGTACCGCAGCTATGACGCTCTGATGCAGCAGGTCGCGGGACGTGCGGTGGCAACGAGGGAAGCGTCGGCAGGACGCGGTGGTCGCCTGCGCGTCGGGTACCTGTCGAACGACTTCCGGCGGCACGTCATGGGAGAACTGGTGCTGAGGCTGTTCAGCTGCCATGACCGCGGCCGCTTCGAGATCTTTGCCTACTCCTCGTTGCCGGAAGCGGCCGAGGACGCATCGACAGCCCGGATCCGGAGCTGCTGCGACTGCTACATCAACGTTGCAGCCTTGAGCGATTCCGCGGCGGCGGGGCGCATCGCCCGGGACAACCTCGACTTGCTCGTTGACCTGGCGAGCCATACGCCACAGGCGCGGCCGGGCATACTGCTGCGCAAGCCCGCACCGGTGATCGTCGCACATCTCGGAGACCATGGCAGCATCGGCCTTCGACAGGTGGACTTCAAGGTCACGGATGCCCTAGCCGATCTTCCGGACGCAGATCGATACCAGATCGAAACGCCTCTCGTGATGCAGGGCTGCGTGATGCCGTTTCGTCGCGTGACGCCGGCGCCTTCCGATCCGGGTGGCCGGGCGCGACTGCACATCCCGATGCACGCGGTCGTTTTCGGTGTCTTTGCGGCAGCCATCAAGCTGTCCCCGCGCGCTCTGGGACTCTGGCGCCGAATCATCGAATCCGTGCCGGATGCGTATCTCGCGCTCTCGCCGTTCACCAAGGTCGAACTCATCCGTTGCTCCAGGCGCCTGCGGGCCACCGGAGTTCCGGCCGACCGGATAATCGTCATCCAGCCGAGCGCCGACGACGCGGAAAACCGCGCGCGTTATCGGTACGTCGACATCGTGCTCGACACGTTGCCCTACACCGGCGGCGATTCGACGGTCGCCGCGCTGGACATGGGCGTGCCGGTCGTCACGCGTGCCGGCGAGCGGCAGGCCGAGCGGATCGGACTCAGTCTGCTCTCGCAGATCGGGGTCACGGATACCGTGGCTTCGAGCGACGACGAATACGTCGCGATCGCGTGCCGGCTGGCGACCGACGTCGCATGGCGAGCTTCGCTGTCCGCGCGGATTCTCGAGGGTATCGCGGCATCCGGCATCGCCGACTTCCAGCGCTACACGCGTCGCCTGGAAGATGCGTTCGAGCGCGCACTCGCGCTGAAGCGCAGCGATCGACCGGGGCGCGGCCCTCAGGCAACGGGCCGACCGCCCGGTGCGTCATGGCACGACGAGTCGTAGCATCGCTCTCGCGCTGTCAGAAAGGACCGCCGACCACATGCCCAAGACGACCAAGCTCTTGATCAATTTCGACCAGCTCGCCCGGACCGTCGCGAGCGCGGTCGTCGGCGATGGGCTGCCGCGCGACTCGCAGGAGGCGCTCGCGCGCGAGCGCGGCGACAGGCCGATCGTCGTCGTCGCCGCCGCGCCCAAGTCGGGCTCAACCTTTCTCGTCAACACGCTCGGACGGGTGCTGGGGCTGCCCAATGTCCGCCTCTGCAGTGCCTATTCGACCAACGAGCACGATCTCTACCTGCCCGCGCTGTGCCTGGTGAACCGGAACGGCTGCGTTTCGCAGCTGCACATGAAGGGCACCTATCACAATGCGTCGCTGATGCGAATGTTCGGCATCCGACCGCTCGTACTGGTCCGGCGGATCGACGATATCGTGGTGAGCCTCGCGCACGATTTTCGCCGGAAGGCGCAGCACCCCGCGTATGGCAGCGGGCTGAACGGCTATTCATTCGTCTGGCAGGACCAGTGCATCGCGGACCTCGGCGATGAGCGCCTGCTCGACATGATCATCGCGCTCGCGGTTCCGTGGTTCGTCAACTTCTATGTCTCCTGGTTCCGGTTGTGCGAACGGCATGCGGTCGAGGCGCTGTGGGTCACCTACGAGCAGCTGTTGGCCGGCAAGCGCAAGACGCTCGATCGGATTCTCGCGTTCATCGGCGACTCCCCGCCCGTGATCGTCGGCGACGAGCTGCTCGAGCAGCGCTACGCGACATTCCGGACGGGCGGCACCGGCGAGGGTGCGGCGGTGCTGACCCCTGCGCAGCAGGCCCGGCTCAGGGAAGCGTTTGCGTTCTATCCGGATGTCGACTTCGGCATGTACGGCCTGTGACTGCGGTCGAGCGAGGCGGACCCTCGCCCTGCGCGGGAAGCGCAACCCGCGGAAACCGGATCAGAGATTGCAGAACGTGAGCTCGAAATCGATGTCCTGATCGACGACGTTTCCGCGGTTCATCCCCGATACGCCGATGTAGCGGATGTTGAGCGCGTACTTGTTGGCGCTGATCTCCGGCACGCAAGACAGCTCGTGCTCGAGCACGATTCGCAGCAGTTGCGCGACCTTGGTCGTCGTCAGCATCAGCTGGAAGACGCCGCGGTACGCCGTATGCCGGCTCGAGCGGCCGTTCTCGCGCAGCAGGCGCAGCACGATCGCCGAGCCCAGGCGGATCGCCTCGAACGGCTCGATCCAGCCGCTGAGGTCGCCATGGCGCGCCGCGGCATCGCGGCTCAGCCAGTGATGATATGCGGGGAGGTCGAACTCCGACACGCCACCGGGAATGGCGGCGCGCTGCTTGATCGCCATCAGCCACTCGTTCTCGCGCAGATGCATACCCACCTTGCCCGCCTGGGCGAGCAGTCCCGCCGCGACCTGGTCGATCTCTGCGAGCAGGCGCGCGAGCGCATCCTGGTCGATTTTCGGGTTGCTGCGCAGCGGCCCGAGGAGCTGCTTCTGCCGCTCGAGCTCCTGCAGGAGGTCGGTCTTGAGGTCGGCGCGCGCGGCGACGTCGGTGATCTCGAACAGCGAAAGCAGCGCGGCGTGGTGGTCCTGCGCACCGTCGCGCGCGGAGAAGAACGAGACCCGGACGAACAGGTCCTCGAGCCGCATCAGCGTGCGGATGCGTTCGTTCAGTGGATGCTCGTAGCGAATCACAAGCGTGGCACTATCGGTTCAGGGCGCCATTCTGCCCTAATCCCGGCGCTTCGATCATGGTTTCCGCGGCCCCGCGGGGCGGGATGCCCGTTGCGCGAGCTCGCGGTAGCGCCGGTCGAGCCGGGCGACCTGGGGCTCGATGTCGGCGTCCGGGCCGGCGTTGTCGATGACGTCGTCGGCCTGCGCGAGGCGCTCGGCGCGCGGCAGTTGCGCCGCCATGATCGCCCGCACCTCGTTCTCGGCAAGGCCGCTGCGCAGCCGCACCCGGCGGACCTGTTCCTCCTCGGGACAGTCGACGACCAACACGCGCGCGACGCGTGAGCGCAGGCCGCCGCGCTCGAGCAGCAGCGGCACGACCAGCAGCCCGTAGGGGCCATGCCAGAGGGCGATCCCGTCCTCGATGCGGGCCGCGATCAGCGGGTGCAGCAGGTCTTCGAGCCTGCGCCGGAATGCCTGGTCCACGAATGCACGGCGCCGGAGCGTCGCCCGGTCGAGCTCGCCGTCGGCGCCCACGAACTCGGGTCCGAGCGACTGAACGACCGCGCGATGGCCGGGCGCACCGCGCCTGCTGACCGCGTGCGCGACGTCGTCCGCATCGAGGACATCGGCGCCGCGCGCGGCAAAGGCCGCCGCGACCCTCGACTTGCCGCTGCCGATGCCGCCGGTGAGCCCGACGACCAGCGAAGCCATTACGGGTAGAAGCCGCGGACCAGCGCGGGTCCGAAGAAGAGCGCGACCCCCCCGGCGATCGCCAGGTACGGCCCGAACGCCAGCGGCACGCTGTGGTCGCGGCCCTTGAACGCGATCAGCATCAGGCCGATGCCCGCGCCGACGACCGAGGACAGCAGGACGATCAGCGGCAGCATCTGCCAGCCGAGCCATGCACCCAGTGCCGCGAGCAGCTTGAAGTCGCCGTAGCCCATCCCTTCCTTGCCGCGGATGAGCTTGAACACCCAGTAGACCGCCCACAGCGCGAGGTAGCCGGCGACCGCGCCGACCACCGCATCGGCGAGCGGCACGAAGACGCCGAAGAGGTTGGCGATGAGCCCCGCCCAGAGCAGCGGCAGCGTCAGGTTGTCCGGCAGGAACTGGGTGTCGAAGTCGATGAACGTGAGCGCGACCAGGGTCCACAGCATCACGCATGCGCCGAGACCCTTCCACGTCGCGCCGAACCTCCATATCGCGTAGGCAGCGAGCAGGCCGCCCAGGGCCTCGACCAGCGGGTAGCGCGACGATATCGGCGCGCCGCAGGCCGAGCAGCGGCCGCGCAGCGCGAGCCAGGAGGCGACGGGAATATTCTCCAGCGCGCCGATCCGGTGCCCGCAGCCGGGACATGCCGAGCGCGGCACGGCAAGGTTGTAGGTGGGCGGGTCCTCGCGCGGAACCGGCTCGCCACGCATCTCGGCGCACTGCGTTCGCCAGTCGCGCTCCATCATCTTCGGCAGCCGATGGATGACGACGTTCAGGAAGCTGCCGACGCACAGGCCGACGACCAGCGCGATCGCAACGGCTGCGAACGGACTCACGGGCATCGCGCCGCGCCCCTCAACCGGCTGCGGGGCGGTCCGCGGACCCGGGCGCCTCCGCAGACGGCGTCAAATCACGGCGCCCAGCTTGAAGATCGGAAGGTACATGGCGACGACGAGTCCGCCGACCACGACCCCGAGGAACACGATGATCACCGGCTCGAGCAGGCTCGACAGGGCCGCGACCGCGTCGTCGACCTCGCGCTCATAGAAATCGGCGATCTTGCCGAGCATGTTGTCCAGGGATCCGGATTCCTCGCCGATCTGCGTCATCTGCAGCACCATCGACGGAAACAGGTTGGTCGCCCCCATCGCGTTGGTGAGGCTCGTTCCCGTGCTGACGTCGGTCTGGATGCGCTTGGTCGCCGCGATGTAGACCATGTTGCCCGAGGCCCCGCCGACGGCGTCCAGCGACTCGACCAGCGGCACGCCCGCGGCGAACATCGTCTGCAGCGTGCGCGTCCAGCGCGCGATCGTCGCCTTCTCGAGGATCGCGCCGACGATGGGCAGCTTCAGCATCATCCGGTGGATCCAGTAGCGCAGCGCCTCGGAGCGCTTGATCGCGAGCTTGATGCCGACGAACGCGCCGATCAGCACGATGAAGATCGCCCACCACCATTTGACGAAGAAGTCGGAGATGTCGATGACGACCTGCGTGAGCCAAGGCAGGTTGGCGCCGAAGCTCGTGAACACCTGCTTGAACGCCGGGATCACGAACACCATGATCACCCAGACCACGACGATCGCGACGACGATCACCGAGATCGGGTAGAACAGCGCCGACTTGATCTTGCTCTTGATCGCGAGGATCTTCTCCTGGTAGGTCGCGAGCCGGTCGAGGATCCCGTCGAGCATGCCCGCGGTCTCGCCTGCCTGCACCAGGTTGCAGTAGAGGGGGTCGAAATGGTTCGGGTGCTCGCGGAAAGCCTGCGACAGGCTGGAGCCGGTCTCGACCTTGTTCTTGATGTCGAGCATCAGGCGCGAGAAGCGCGCGTTGCTGCTGCCGCGGGCGATGATGTCGAAGGACTGGAGAAGTGGCACGCCGGCGCGCAGCATCGTCGCCAGCTGGCGCGTGAAGAACGCGATGTCCTTGTCGCTGATCGCGCGCCCGCCACGGTAGGCCTGGCGCTTGATCTTGTCGACGCGGATTCCCTGCCGCCGCAGGTGCGTCGTCGCCACGGTTTCCGAGATCGCCCGCAATTCGCCGCGGACCGGCTTCTTGCTGCGGTCGACGCCCTCCCACAGGAAGGTGAGCTCGCGGGGCTTGCGGTTGCTGCGCGGGATGGTAGCGGTGGCCATGGGGATGTCCTCGAATGCGGGCGCCTGGCGATTACTCGTTGGTCAC
>DASYXO010000047.1:0-3046 GCA_035934825.1 Casimicrobiaceae bacterium | reverse complement strand
TCGGGCGACTTGCCCGCTTTTTCGGCGGCCAGCATGATCGGCGCGCCGTGCGCAGCGTCGGCGCCCATGAAATGCACGGCGTTGCCCTGCATGCGCTGGAAGCGCACCCAGATGTCGGCCTGGATGTACTCCATGATGTGGCCGATGTGGAACGGACCGTTCGCATACGGAAGGGCGGTCGTCACGAACAGCGTGCGGGCCGGGGCGGGCATCGGCGGTCTGGGGAAGGGCGGTGGGCGTTGACTGGGGGAGGCGTTGGATTCTAGCAAACGGGCACGCGGGCCTTCGGGTGCGCCGGGGCGGATCGGCTAGAATGACGGGCTGGATCGGATGCGGTTTCCGGCCCTCACTCCCCGGAGCGAACGCGAGATGGCAGTCAAAGAAGCGGACGTCGAGGCTCGCCTGCGAGCCATCGTCGATCCAAATACCGGCCGCGACCTCGTCGCCGGCAAGTCGATCCGGAAGATCCAGGTCCAGGGTGGCGACGTCGTCGTCGACGTGCAGATCGGCTATCCGGCGAAGAGCCAGCACGACCTGCTGCGCGCGCAGGTGCGCGATGCGGTCGCGGCACTGCCCGGCGTCGCCCGCGTCACGGTCAACCTGGCGCAGAAGACGACCTCGCACGCAGTGCAGCGCGGCGTCAAGCTGATTCCCGGCGTCAAGAACATCGTCGCGGTGGCGAGCGGCAAGGGCGGCGTCGGCAAGTCGACGACCGCGGTCAACCTCGCGCTGGCGCTGGCAGCGGAGGGTGCGACCGTCGGCATCCTCGACGCCGACATCTACGGGCCCTCGCAGCCGATGATGCTCGGCATCGCCGGCCGGCCGGAGTCGCGCGACGGCAAGACGCTGGAGCCGCTCGAAGCCTACGGCGTGCAAGCGATGTCGATCGGGTTCCTGATCGACACCGATACGCCGATGGTGTGGCGCGGCCCGATGGTGACGCAGGCGCTCGAGCAGCTCCTGAAGGACACGAACTGGCGCGAAGTCGACTACCTCGTCGTCGACATGCCACCCGGCACCGGCGACATCCAGCTTACGCTGGCGCAGAAAGTGCCTGTCACCGGCGCCGTGATCGTCACCACGCCACAGGACATCGCGCTGATCGACGCGCGCAAGGGCCTCAAGATGTTCGAGAAGGTCGGCGTGCCGATCGTCGGCATCGTCGAGAACATGTCGATCCACATCTGCTCGAACTGCGGGCACGCCGAGCATATCTTCGGCGAGGGCGGCGCGAAGAAGATGTGCGAGGACTACAAGGTCCCGTTCCTGGGATCGCTGCCGCTGGACATCCGCATTCGCGAGCAGGCCGACTCGGGTCGCCCGTCGGTGGTTGCCGACCCCGACGGCCCCGTCGCGGAGGCCTACCGCTCGATCGCGCGCAAGGTTGCGGTCGCCGTCGCGCAGAAGGCCGAGGATTTTTCGTCGAAGTTCCCCACCATCGTCGTCCAGAACACCTGAACGCCCGGCGTGCCGCCACGCCGCCTGCTCCGGAGTGAAACCCGTGTCGATCCGATCCGACCGCTGGATCCGCCGCATGGCGGAATCGACCCGCATGATCCAGCCATTCGAGCCCGGTCAGGTGCGCGAGGTCGACGGCCGCAGGATCGTCTCCTACGGCACGTCGAGCTATGGCTACGACATCCGCTGCTCGGACGAATTCAAGATCTTCACCAACATCAACTCGACCATCGTCGACCCCAAGGCCTTCGACGCCGCGTCGTTCGTCGACTTCAAGGGCGACGTCTGCATCATTCCGCCCAATTCGTTCGCGCTGGCGCGCACCGTCGAGTATTTCCGGGTTCCGCGCAACGTCCTGGTGGTCTGCCTCGGCAAGTCGACGTACGCGCGCTGCGGCATCATCGTCAACGTGACCCCGCTCGAGCCCGAATGGGAAGGGCACGTGACGCTCGAGTTCTCGAACACGACACCGCTGCCGGCGAAGATCTACGCCAACGAAGGTGTCGCGCAGGTGATCTTCTTCGAGTCCGACGAGGTCTGCGAGACGTCGTACAAGGACCGCGGCGGCAAGTATCAGGGGCAGCAGGGCGTCACGCTGCCGAAGATCTGATCGACGCGGTGCGTCTTTGCTGACGCGCTGACGGCGACCAGCTCGATCATGCCGGAACCCGACGAGGCGGGGCGCAACAGGCCGGGACTGCGTGTGCGCCTGCAGCGCTGGTGGCTGCTGGGCATCGAGCGTTTCGGCACCGAAGGCTCGCACATCGACCTGGTATGGGCCGCCGTCCTCGGCTTCACCGGCGCGGTCGCGACGATCGCATTTCGCGAGGGCATCCATCTCGTCCAGCGGCTGCTGTCCGAGCACAGCACGAGCCTGGTCGAAACCGCCCGGTCGCTTGCCTGGTGGCAGCGCCTTATTCTTCCAGCCGGCGGCGGCATGGCGGCCGGCCTGATCCTGCAGGCGGCCCGTCGCTTCATCGGGGCGCATACGGCGTCCGACTACATGGAAGCGATCGTCATCGGCGACGGCCGCATTCCGATTCGGGAGAGCCTCGCGCGCAGCCTCTCGTCGCTCGCTTCCGTCGCGTCGGGCGGGTCGATCGGCCGCGAAGGCTCGATGGTGCAGCTTGCGGCGGTGACAGCGTCGCTGCTTGGCCGCACGTCTTCGCAGAGCGGGCCCCGGCTGCGGCTGTTGGTCGCCTGCGGCGCCGCGGCGGGCATCACCGCGGCGTACAGCGCACCGATCGCCGGTGCGCTGTTCATTTCCGAGATCGTGCTGGGCTCGATTGCGATGGACACCTTCGGGCCACTCCTCGTCGCGGCGGTCGTCTCCAATGTGTCGATGCGCGCGCTGACCGATTACGGCGCGCCGTACCAGATGCCGCCGTTCCCGGTGATCGCCGGGCGCGAGATGTGGCTTTTCGTCGGCCTCGGCGTCGTCGCCGGCGCCGCCGCGCCGCTGTTCCTGGGTTTCCTGGACAACGCCAAGCGCGCGATCGCGCGCGTCCCCTTGCCCCTCGCGCTGCGGATGGGAATCGGCGGCCTCGTTGTCGGCGGCATTTCGGTGTACGTCCCCGAGGTCTGGGGC
>DASYXO010000032.1:0-14837 GCA_035934825.1 Casimicrobiaceae bacterium | reverse complement strand
CGATGCGCTCGTCGAAGAAAGCCATGTCGTCGGCGCGCTCGCTCAGCACGGTCCGGAACGTGTGCTTCAGCAGCGCCTCCGCCAGTGTCGCGTTGTCGGCGAGGTCGGCGAAGGCGATCTCCGGCTCGATCATCCAGAACTCGGCGAGATGCCGGCTGGTGTTCGAGTTCTCGGCGCGAAACGTCGGTCCGAACGTGTAGACCTTCGACATCGCCATGCAATAGGTCTCGACATTCAGCTGTCCGGACACCGTCAGGAAGGCTTCGCGTCCGAAGAAATCGGCGCCGAAGTCGATGCCGCCGTCGGGCCGTCGCGGCAGATTCATCAGATCGAGGGTCGAAACCCGGAACAGCTCGCCAGCACCTTCGGCGTCGGAAGCCGTGATGATCGGCGTGTTGACCCAGAAGAATCCGTTGTCGCTGAAGAACCGGTGAATCGCCTGCGCGACCGTATGGCGCACCCGCGTCAAGGCGCCGATGACGTTGGTCCGTGGCCGCAGGTGCGCGACCTCGCGCAGGAACTCGAGGGTATGCGGCTTGGGCTGGATCGGGTACGAGTCGGGATCCTCGACCCAGCCGACGACGCGTATCTCCGTCGCCTGCATTTCGAAAGGCTGCCCCCTGGCAGGCGAGGGCACGACGCTGCCGGTCGCCTCGACCGCACAGCCGGCCGTGAGATGGAGCACCTCGCTCGCGTAATTCGGCAATGCGCTGGGCACGACGACCTGCACTGGATGGAAGGCCGATCCGTCGGAAACGTGCACGAACGATATGCCGGCCTTCGAGTCGCGACGGGTCCGCACCCAGCCCCTGAGGACAACGGTGCGGCCGGCGGGCGCGCGGCCGGCAAGGATGTCGGCGCAAGCCATGTTGGTCATCGGAACCTCCGGCAAAAGCGTGAAACTCTACCGCGGTCTGCGCAGTTGCGCGATCAGGCCCAGCCAGCGACGTGCGCGAGCGGTTCGTAGATCGCGGGCGCCGCGGCGATCACCGCACCGCCGGCGCGCAGCCCGCGCGGCCCGGGATAAGGCAGCACGCGTCCGCCGGCTTCCTCGACCAGCAGCAGGCCGGCGGCCGCATCCCAGGGGTGCATGTGCGGCTCGACATAGGCGTCGAAGCGGCCCGCGGCGACGTGCGCCAGCATCAGTGCGCCGGCGCCGTGATCCTTGACTTCGGAGCCTGCAGCGATCAGATCGCGGCGCAGGCGCAGATGCGCCTCGAGATCCTGCCGTGCAACGTAGCCGTGCATGACCAGGGCGCGATCGAGCGACGCGCACGAAGACACCCGCATCGCCCGGTCGTTGACTGTCGCGCCGCGCCCGGCGACCGCGAAGAACAGCTCGTCGTGCAGCGGATCGTGAACGGCGCCGATCCGGCGGACGCCGTCCTCGACGAAGGCGATCGAGGCGCACCAGTACCGTACCCCATGGACGAAGTTGAGCGTGCCATCGATAGGATCGACGATCCACGTGCGCTGCGCGATGTCGCCGCCGGTTTCCTCGCCCAGCATGGCATCGTCCGGGAAGGCCGCTGCGAGCTGCGAGCGGCACAGCAGTTCCACCGAGCGGTCGGCGACGCTGACCCAGTCCTGGAGCGCACCCTTGGATTCGGCCGTGTAATCGAGCTCGTGCTCGAAGTAGCGGCGGGCGAGCGCGCCTGCGTCGCGCGCGAGCCGCCGCGCGAACCGGGTGCGCAGCTCGAATCCGCGATCGTCCATCATGGCGTTAATATTGGGCATGGCCCCAGGGACGTCAACCTGAAGCACCCCCGAGCTTTCGCGCGATCATGGTCGTCAAGTCTCCTGCACGTCCATCGCACGGGGCCGAGGTGTTCGATCTCGCCACCGGCGCGCGGCGCGCGGGCGGCGGGAGCCTGCGGATCGGGGTCGACCTGGGCGGCACCAAGACCGAGGTGATCGCGCTCGACGCGGACGGCCGCGAGCGGCTGCGCAGGCGCGAGCCCACGCCGCGGAACGACTATCTCGCCACGCTCGAGCTGGTCGCGGCGCTGGTCGCCGACACCGAGCGCGCCTGCGGCTTCGCCCCCGGCAGTGCCCGCGTGGGTGTCGGCACGCCCGGCTCGGTGTCGCGTGCAACCGGGTTGCTGCGCGGCTCCAACTCGGTGTGCATGAACGGCATGCCGGTCAAGCGCGACCTCGAGTCCCGGCTCGGACGCACGATAGCGATTGCCAACGACGCGAATTGCTTCGCGCTCTCCGAGGCGACCGACGGCGCGGGATGCGATGCAGACATCGTGTTCGGGGCAATCCTCGGCACCGGTGTCGGCGGTGGCGTGGTGATCCGCGGAGAGCTGGTCGACGGACCGAATGGCATCGCTGGTGAATGGGGCCACAATGCGCTTCCCTGGCCCGCCGACGGCGAATGCCCAGGCGCGGAATGTTTCTGCGGACGCCGTGGCTGCATCGAGACCTGGCTTTCCGGACCGGGGCTCGTCCGCGACCATGCCGGGATGCTGCCGGCCGCGGGGTCGACGACGAAGGACATCATCGCGCGCGCGGCCGCCGGGTCGACGGCGAAGGACATCGTCGCGCGCGCGGCCGCCGGCGATCGCGCCTGCGAGGCGACGCTTGAGCGCTACGAGTCGCGGCTCGCTCGCTCGCTCGCCCACCTAATCAACATCCTCGATCCCGGCGTCATCGTGCTGGGCGGCGGCCTTTCCAATGTCGATCGCTGGTACGAGTCGGTGCCGCGATTGTGGGGCCGGTGGGTGTTCTCGGATCGCGTGGACACGCGGCTCCTGCGCAACGTGCATGGCGATTCCAGCGGCGTACGCGGCGCGGCCTGGATCGCTGCCTAGGCCGCGTCGGCGCCTGCGCGACGCGATCGCAGCTTCCGGAGCGCACGACCGCGCGCGCCGGAAGGCTCGGCCGCCGGGGGTCACATGCCGCTGTAGTTCGGTCCGCCGCCGCCCTCGGGCGTGACCCAGTGGATGTTCTGCCGCGGATCCTTGATGTCGCAGGTCTTGCAGTGGACGCAGTTCTGCGCGTTGATCTGCAGGCGCTGCAGCGGCCCGGACGCCGCGCGCGTGGCGGAGTCTTCCGCGGTGCCGGCCGGCGCGACGAAGACGAATTCGTACACGCCCGCGGGGCAATAGCGCGCCTCGGGGCCGTCGTAGATCCGCAGATTCACGTCGACGGGTATCGCCGGGTCGCGCAGCTGCAGGTGCGTCGGCTGATCCTCGACGTGATTGGTGTTCGACAGATACACCGACGACATCTGGTCGAAGGTGACGACACCATCGTATTTCGGGTAACGGATCGGAGGCGTTTCCGCAGCCGGGCGCAGCGCCTCGTGGTCGGGCTTGTCGTGGCGCAGGGTCCAGGGCACGAGGTTTCCGAGGCCGAGGTCATTCAGCCACATATGGACCCCGCCGTGCAGCGTTCCGGCCCACAGGCCCCAGCGCAGCCCTGGCTTGACGTTGCGCACCTTGTAGAGGTCTTCGTAGACCCACGATGAGCGCCACGACGATGCGTAGTCGGCGAGCTCGTCGCGCGCGCGGCCGGCGCAAAGCGCGGCGAACGCCGACTCGGCAGCGAGCATCCCGGTCTTCATCGCATTGTGCGAACCCTTGATCCGCGGAAGGTTGACGAAACCCGCGGCACAGCCGACCAGCGCACCCCCGGGGAAGCAGAGCTTCGGCACCGACTGCAATCCGCCTTCGTTGATCGCGCGCGCACCGTAGCCGATGCGTTTGCCCCCGTCGAACATCGGGCGGATGTCCGGATGCAGCTTGAAGCGCTGGAACTCGTCGTATGGCGACAGCCGCGGATTCTCGTAGTTCAGGTGGACGACGAAGCCGACCGCGACCAGGTTGTCGTCGAAATGATAGGCGAACGAGCCGCCGCCGGTTGCGTCGTCGAGAGGCCATCCCTGGCTGTGCACCACCAGGCCCCGCTGGTGGCATTGCGGGGCGACCTGCCACAGTTCCTTGATGCCGATGCCGTATTTCTGCGGATCGACGTCGTCGCGCAGGTTGAACCTGCGCATCAGGTCCTGCGACAGCGAGCCCCGGCAGCCCTCCGCGAACAGGGTGTAGCGCGCCTGGAGCTCCATTCCGGGCTGGTAATCAGCCTTGCGCGATCCGTCCCTGGCGATGCCCATGTCGCCGGTCGCAACCCCCGCCACCGCACCCGCCTCGTCGTAGAGCACTTCGGACGCCGGGAATCCGGGATAGATCTCGACGCCGAGCTGCTCGGCCTGGCCGGCGAGCCAGCGGCAGACATTGCCGAGGCTCACGATGTAGTTGCCGTGATTGCCCATCAGCGGTGGCAGCGTCCAGCCGGGAATGCGCCAGGCCCTGCGCTCGGTGAGGACCAGGAAGCGGTCCTCGACGACCGGGGTGTTCAATGGCGCGCCACGCGATTTCCAGTCGGGAATGAGCTCGTCGAGCGCCTTCGGATCGATGACGGCGCCGGAAAGGATGTGGGCGCCGATCTCCGAGCCCTTTTCCAGGATGCACACCGAGATCTCGCGCGACGCGGCAGACGCGAGCTGCTTGAGGCGAATCGCCGCCGCAAGGCCGGCGGGTCCACCACCGACGATCACCACGTCGTACTCCATCGCTTCGCGCGTCATCGCGGACCTCGGGCGTCGCCGCACCCCCGTCGAAAAACAGGGCTCAATTATAATGATCCGATATGGAACAGGCACGCATCGAACGGGCAGGAGCGGTGGTCCACGGCGTTGGCGCATCGACGCCCGCCCGGCGGGGCATCCTGCGCGGATGAAGCTGCTCGCGATCCTCGCCGCGCTTGGATTCGAGCAGTGGCGGGCGTTCGAATGGCGCGTGGCGATCGAGCGCGGCTTTCGCGAGTATGCGCGTGCCCTCGAGCAGCGATTCAACGGAGGCACGCGCGGGCAGGGCATCGTCGCCGCCGTGATCGCGATCGTTCCGCCGGTGGCAATCGTCGCCCTGGCCTGGACGCTCCTCGAACGCACGCAGCCGCTGCTCGGTCTGCTGCTCGATATCGCGATTCTCTACCTGCTCATGGGTTTCCGGCATTTCAGCCACGCGATCTCGCTGATCATCGTCGCGCTGAAGGGCGGCGACCTCGTCGGCGCGCGTCGTGCGCTTGCTGCCTGGCGGGGTGTGTCGTCCTCCGAACTTTCGAGCCAGGACGTCGCGCGGCTCGCGATTGAGCGCGGCTTGGCCGATGCGTACCGCCAGGTGTTCGCGGTACTGTTCTGGTTCGTGGTGCTACCGGGCCCCGCAGGCGCAGTGCTGTACCGGACGGCGGCGCTGCTCGCGTCCGAATGGAAAGGCGCGATCCCCGGCGACGACGCCAGCGTCATCGCGCGATCGCTCGAGGTCTTCGGCCGTCCCGCGCGACGTCTGCTGTGGCTGCTCGACTGGTTGCCGGCGCGCCTCACCGCGCTGGCGTTCGCGGCAGTGGGGGATTTCGAGGATGCCGTCTACTGCTGGCGCACCCAGGCGCATCACTGGCCTGCGGCGCTGGGCGGCGAGACGATGGGCGTCGTGCTGGCGACCGGCGGCGGGGCGCTCGGGGTGCAACTGGGCGGACCCGTGCCCGGAATCGGCGGCGAGCCCGAGTTGCGCCCGGATGTGGGCACCGGCGAACCCGTCGAGGTCGAGCTGCTGCCTTCGGCGGTCGGGCTGGTGTGGCGTGCGCTGGTGCTGTGGCTGCTGCTCGTGTTCCTGCTGTCGCTCGCGAGCTGGGCGCCGTAGCTGGCCCTCCGCGGCGACGGCGCGCCGTCGCCCGGAATTCGAGAATCAACGCGCCGGGTCGTGTGCCGCTCGCGCCTCGCGCAGCAGCGCGTGCAGCAGCTCGACGCGCTGCGCCGCGATCCGCCCGGCCCGCACGCCCGCCTGCACCGCGCAGCCGGGCTCGGTATCGTGCCCGCAATCGCGGAACCGGCACTGGCCGGCGAGATCGCGCAGCTCGACGAAGGCGTGTTCGATCGCCGAAGGTGCGCAATGGGCGAGGCCGAACACCGTCATCCCGGGGGAGTCGACGATCCAGCCGTCGTTGCCGGGAAGCCGGTAGAGCGCAGTCGACGACGTCGTGTGTCGGCCACTGCGCAGGGCCTGCGAGATTTCGCCGATGCGCGCCCGGGCATCCGGCAGCAGCGCATTGATCAATGTCGACTTGCCCATGCCAGATTGCCCGATGGCGAGGCTGTGCTGGGACGCGATCCACGGGCGCAGCGGCGACACGTCCTGCGTCGCCGAGACGCGGAGCACGGGGTAGCCGAGTCTCGCATAGGGATCGAAGCGAGCCGCGAAGGCGTCCGAGCCCGCGAGGTCCGCCTTGTTCACGACCAGCGCGAAGCGGCAGCGCTCGGTCTCCGCCGCGATGATCCAGCGGTTGAGCAGGTGCTCGTCCACCGGGATGTCCGGCGCAACGACCCCCAGCACCTGGCTGACGTTGGCGGCGATCAGCTTTTCCCGGAATGCATCGGAGCGGTAGAAGAGATTGCGGCGGGGCAGGACGTCGACGATGGCGCTGCTCGCCATGCTGCGCTCGACGTCGACGCGGTCGCCGCAAGCGAGCGTGGTCCGGCGTCCCTTGAGTACACACTCGATGGTGCCGTCGCCGTCGATGTCGACGACATAGTGGCGACGATGTGCGGCGACGACGAGCCCGGAAACACGGCCTGCGGCCGTGTGCCGGTGCGCTGCGTCCGGCGCTTCGCCGCGGGCGCTCACCCGGCGAGGAGGTGCTCGACCTTCGCGGCGCAGATCAGGTCGTTTCGCGTCACGCCGCCTGCATCATGCGTCGACCACGCGACCACGCAGCGGTTGTACGAGACCTGCAGGTCGGGATGGTGATTCTCGCGATTGGCGACGAATGCGATGGCGTTCACGAAGCCGATCGTCTGGTGGTAGTCCGCAAAACTCAGGTCTCTCGCGATGGCGTCGCCGCGTCGCGACCAGCCGGGAAGCGCCGCGAGCGCGCTCGCGAGCTCGTCGGCGGCCAGTCGCGCTGCACCCGGCGTGCAATGCAGCGCCGCAAGTTCGGCCAACGCGGGTTGCAGCGTCATGGCTTGAAGTGATAGTACTGCTGGTTCAGGTAGGCGGCGACGTCCTTCTCGTCGTCGGGGAAGAAGCCGGCGTTGAGCTGCGTATTGCACATCGTCACCTGCGACAGCAGCTGCGACGCGTTCTTCACGCGGCGGTCCTTGCGCAGGTAGATCGCGGTGGGGTCTCCTCCGAACTTGCTGGCATGACAGGACTCGCAATCCTTGGTGACGAGCTTCTCGCCCTTGTGCGGGTCGCCCCTGGCGAACGGCGCGGGCTCCTGCGCGGTTGCAGTGACGGAGGTCGCGGCGAGCAGCGCTGCGAGACAGATGCGGATGATCATCGCGATTCCTCAGGCGGTGGCAGGGGTGGACGCCAGCGACATGAGGCGCTCGACGCGCTGGCTCGCCGGCGGGTGCGAGTCGTAGAACGCGGAATAGATCGGGTCCGGAGTCAGCGTCGACGCGTTGTCCTCGTAGAGCTTGATGAGCGCAGCGCCGAGGGCCGCGGCCGACGCGTTGCGGGCGGCGAAGGCGTCGGCCTCGAACTCATGGCGCCGCGAGTACGCAGTGGCGACCGGGGCGAGGACGAACGTGAACGCCGGCAGCGCGAGCATGAACAGCGCAAGCGCGACGCCGGGTCGCGACATGGCGACCGCGATCTCCGAGGCAGGGATGCCGAGTCCGGCGTAGAACCAGTCCGCATTGATCAGCCAGGCGAGCAGCCCGAGCAGGACGAGCGAAAGGACCGCCGACCACGCGACGCGCTTGACGATATGGCGCAGGCGGAAATGCCCGAGCTCGTGGGCCAGCACCGCCTCGGTCTCCTCCGGCGACAGGCGCGCCAGCAGCGTATCGAAGAATACGACGCGCTTGGCGGGTCCGAAACCCGAGAAATACGCGTTGCCGTGACCCGATCGCTTCGACCCGTCGATCACGAACAGCCCGGTGGCACGGAAACCGCATCGTGCGAGCAGGCGCTCGATGCGATTACGGGCGTCGCCTGGCGGCAACGGCGAGTAGCGGTTGAAAAGCGGGGCAATTACCGTCGGGTAGAGCACGAGCAGCAGCAGCTGGAACGCCATCCAGGCAAACCATACCCAGAGCCACCAGTAGGTGCCAGCGCCGCGCATCATCCGCAGCACCAGGACGGCGAGGGGCAACCCGAGCGCGACGCCGACGGCGAGACCCTTGGCGATGTCCGCGACCCAGACGCGCGGCGTCGTGTGGTTGAATCCGAAGCGCTCCTCGACCCGGAACGTGCGCCACCAGGAGAACGGGAGCGAGGCGATGCCGCCGATCGCCGCGACGGCGCCAAGCAGCATCACGTCGCGGAAGACCGGGGACAGCGACAGCGCCTCGGTGGCACGGATCAGGCCGGCGAGGCCCCCGCCCAGCGTCAGTCCCAGCAGCACCGCGGTATCGGCTGCAGTCTCGACGAGGCCGAAGCCTTGCTTGGCGACCGTGTAGTCCGCGGCCTTGCGGTGCGCCGCGACGTCGATCTTCCTCGCGAAAGCCGCCGGCGTCGCGTCGCGATGCGCGCGAACGCATGAGACCTGGCGGCGCGCGAGCCACAGGCGCAGCGCGATCGACGACGCCAGCGCGACAACGAATGCGGCGGTGAAGAAGGCGGCGCTCACGACCGATCGATCATGCCCGGGGCTCGGACGGGCCGGGCCGTATGCTAAATTGATCGACTCATTCTACGCCTACGGGACATGCCCCAAGACGCCAATCGCCTGATCTGGATCGACCTCGAGATGACGGGGCTGAAGCCCGACACCGACCGCATCATCGAGATGGCGCTGGTCGTGACCGACCATCGACTCGAGACAGTGGCGCAGTCACCGGTATATGTCGTCCACCAGGACGGCGGGGTGCTCGACGCGATGGACGCCTGGAACCAGGCGACGCACGGCCGCTCGGGCCTGATCGACCGGGTGAAGGCGTCGACCGCAACCGAAGCCGAGGTCGAGACGGCAGCGCTCGCGTTCCTGGCGGAGCACGTTCCCGCCAAGGCATCGCCGATGTGCGGCAACTCGATCTGCCAGGACCGCCGCTTCCTCGCTCGCCACATGCCGGCGCTTGAGGACTGGTTCCACTATCGGAACCTCGACGTGTCGACGCTGAAGGAACTTGCGCGGCGCTGGAAGCCGGATCTGATGAAAGGCGTTCCCAAGGAAGGCAAGCACGAGGCGCTGGCCGACGTCCAGGAATCGATCGCCGAACTGCGCTACTACCGCGAGCACCTGCTGAAGCTCTAACGCAGGGCCGGCGCCCGCTCGCGACCCCCCACGCCTTGATGCCGACTCCGTAAATGGGGTCTGACCCCGATTTTCGCGGCGATGACGCAGGAGCCCGGATTGGGTCGCGGTCACGTGGCGACGGACGATCTAAAATCGGGCGAACAGGCCCGTGGCGCGATCACTCCGACGCCTGCTCAGCCTAGCGAGGACTGTGCAACGATGAAGTTCTGCAGCCAATGCGGCTCCGACCGCGTCGAGCTCCGGGTTCCCGACGGCGACTCGCTGCCGCGTTTCGTCTGCGGCGCCTGCGGAACGATCCACTACCAGAACCCGAAGATCGTCGTCGGCTGCCTACCGGAGTGGAAGGACCGGGTCCTGTTGTGCCGGCGCGCAATCCAGCCGCGATTCGGGTTGTGGACACTGCCCGCGGGCTTCCTGGAGAACGGCGAGACGCTGGCGGCGGGCGGGATGCGCGAAACACTGGAGGAGGCGGGTGCGCGGGTGGAACTGGGGCCGCTCTACACGGTGATCAGCCTGCCGCACATCAGTCAGGTCTACATGATGTTCCGCGCGCGGCTGCGGGATCTCGATTTCGCGCCTGGCCCGGAGAGCCTCGAAGTCGCACTGTTCGAGGAAAGCAGCGTTCCCTGGGAGGAGCTCGCGTTCCGGACCATTGCGCGGACGCTGCGCAGCTACTTTCTCGATCGCCGCAGGGGCTCGTTCGGAATGCACGTCAGCTCCCTGGAGCGACGCCCGCCGCTGCCCCCCGACCTGCTTGCGGCCGGCTGAGTCGGCGCGCGCCGGTGCGCACGGCGACGCAGGGCATGCGGTCAGAACGGAAGCTCCAGCCCCGGCTTCGCGGCCGTCAGCACCCGGCGGAATTCGCGCTGGATGCGCTCCAGCGCCGCGCGATCGTCGGCCTCGAAGCGCAGGACGATCATCGGCGTCGTGTTGGAGGCGCGGGCGAGGCCGAAACCATCCGCATACTCGACCCGCAGGCCGTCGATGCTGATCACCTCGCAAGCGCCGGGGAACCTCGCATCGGCCTGGAGCTTCGCGATCAGTGAATGCTGCTCGCCTTCGGCGCAGGAAAGATTGAGCTCGGGTGTCGACACCGCGTCGGGAAGCGCGTCGAGCACTGCCGCGGGATCGGCACTGCGCGTGACGATCTCGAGCAGCCGCGCCCCGGCGTAGATCCCGTCGTCGAAACCGTACCAGCGCTCGCCGAAGAACGTATGGCCGCTCATTTCCCCGGCCAGCGCGGCACCGACTTCCCTCATCTTGGCCTTGATCAGCGAGTGCCCGGTCTTCCATAGCAGAGGGACGCCGCCGTGGCGCTCGATCCATGGCTTGAGATTCCGCGTGGACTTGACGTCGTAGATGATCGTCGCGCCGGGCACGCGCGACAAGACGTCGGCGGCGAACAGCATCAGCTGGCGGTCGGGATAGATGACGTTGCCCGCGGGCGTCACGACCCCGAGGCGGTCGCCGTCGCCGTCGAACGCGAGCCCGATCTCGCAGTCGCGCTGCGCCAGCCTGTGCTTGAGGTCTGCGAGGTTCTTGGGTTGCGACGGATCGGGGTGGTGGTTGGGAAACGTTCCGTCGACCTCGCAGAACAGCTCGACCACGTCGCAGCCCAACCGGCGGTAGAGCGCGGGCGCGTACGCGCCGGCCACCCCGTTGCCGCAGTCGACCGCGATGCGGATCGGGCGTGCGAGGTGGATCCCGGCAATGATGCGCTCGAAGTACGCCGGGACGATGTCCGCGCTACGGACGCCGCCGGTGCCCGATGCCAGGTCGCCGCGCTCGATGCGCTGGCGCAGGTCCTGGATCGCGGCACCCGACAGCGTCGTTCCGTCGATCACCATCTTGAGCCCGTTGTAGTCGGGGGGATTGTGGCTGCCGGTGACCATGACTGCGCATTCGGTGCCCAGATGCCGGGCGGCGAAATAGGTCATCGGTGTCGCGACCATGCCGAGGTCGATCACGTCGACGCCGGCGGCGCATATGCCATCGGCGAGTGCTCCGGCGAGCTCGGGACCCGAGAGCCGCCCGTCGCGGCCGACCGCGATGGCGCGGCGCCCGCGCTCATGGGCCAGGCTGCCGAGCCCCCGGCCGACCCTGCGCACGACGTCGGCGGTGAGCGTGCGCCCGACGACGCCGCGGATATCGTAGGCCTTGAATATCTCCGGACTCATCGAATGGGGTTCAGGAGCCATGGATGAAGAAGTGTAGCAAGCGTTGCGGAAGCCAATCGACGTTGCCGGGGAACGGTCCCTGCGCGAAGCCTGCGTGTCCGCCGTGCGGCGGCTGCTCGAGAACGACGGCGGGGCTCACGTCGCCGGGCCCGGGCAGCGAACCTTCGGGAATGAACGGATCGTTGCGTGCATTGACGACCAGCGTCGGCAGCGCGATGTGCGCAAGCCACGGCTTGGACGATGCGCGCGTCCAGTAGTCCCGCGCGTCGGCGAATCCGTGCAGCGGGGAAGTGACCACGTCGTCGAAATCCCACATCGTGCGCGCGCGCCGGATGCGGGCCACGTCGAGCAGCCCAGGAAAGCGCCTGGCGATCACGAGCGACTTGGGCTTGAGCGTCGTCAGGAAATGCCTCGTATAGGCGCGATTGAAGCCCTGCCCGATCGCGATGCCCGCCGCCATGAGGTCGAGCGGCGCCGACACTGCTGCGGCTGCCGTGAGAAGCTTGGCTGCATCGGTGCCGGCGCGGCCCAGCCAGTTCAGCAGCGCGCTGCCGCCGAGCGAGACGCCGACGGCGTAGGCAGGCGTGGTCCCATCGATGCGCGCGCGCACTGCGTCGAGCATCATCCCGATCTCGGCGTGATCTCCCGAGTGATACGCACGCGGCAGGCGATTGGGTTCGCCGCCGCAGCCGCGGAAATGCGGCACGACGCCTCGCCAGCCGACGCGCGCGAGCGCGTTCAGCAGTGCGCGCGCGTAGTGCGACGAGGAGCTGCCCTCGAGCCCGTGGAACAGGATGACGATCGGACGCCGGCGGTCGTCGCCGGCATCGAGCCAGTCGAAATCCCAGAAATCGCCGTCGCCGGTGTCGATCCGCTGGCGCCGCATCCGCACCTGGTGCTGGCGCAGGCGGTAGGGCCACACGGTCTGCGCATGGCCGCCGACGAGCCAGCGCGGTGCGCGATAGGGGCCGGGAGCGGGCGGCGATGTCATCGACGCCCGGCGATCATACGGCCGGCTTCGTGCTGCGCATTGCGCCATTCACCTCCGGCGCGGCCCGTCGGGCTCACGCGGCGGCAGGGGCATTGCGCCGCGCGAGCTCGGCGCGTTTCCCGTACGCCTCGCGCGCCAGCGCAATGTCGTCCAAGAAATGCGAGAGCTCCGACAGCAGCAGCGCCTGGGGCCCGTCGACCAGCGCGCGCGCTGGATCGGGATGGAAATCCACGAGAATCATGTTGGCACCCGCAACGACGCCCTGTGCAACGACGTGGAAGATGTCGAGCAGCCCGTCGGGCGCGCGGGCGCGCGTGCCGACCGAATGCGATGGGTCGATCCCGACCGGCATGCGCGTCAAGCGCTTGACCACCGGGATATGTGCGAAATCGACGAAATTGCGGTGCGGGTCGCCCATGTTCGTCTTCATCCCCCGCAGGCAGAACACGATCTTGCGATTGCCCTCGGTGGCGAGGTACTCGGCCGCGTTCAGCGATTCGTCGAGGGTGATGCCGAAGCCGCGCTTGATGAGCACCGGGAACTCCTGCTGCCTGCCGACTTGCTTCAGCAGCTCGAAGTTCTGGGTATTGCGCGTGCCGATCTGCAGCATCACGCCGGTGGGATCGCCGGTGTGGGCCAGCGCGGCGCGGATCTCGTCGACGTGGGACTCGTGGGTGATCTCCATCGCGATGACGCGAATGCCGTACTTGCCCGCGAGCTCGAATACGTACGGCAGGCATTTCGCTCCGAAGCCCTGGAACGCGTACGGCGACGTGCGCGGTTTGTAGGCGCCCATGCGCGTGCAGACCTGGCCCCTGTCACGCAGCGCCTTCATCATGCTTTCGACCGATTCGGCGGAATCGACTGCGCACAACCCGGCGAAGACATTGAGGCTGTCCTGTCCGAATTGGACACCGTTGTATTCGAACCACGACGGGCGGTCGTCACCCTGCTTGTGGCGCCCGAGAACGCGATAGGCCTCGGAGACCCGCACGACCTTGGCCACGCCGGGGAGCACCTGCATCTGCTCGACGGTCAGCGCCCCGGTGTCTCCGATCAGGTAGATCTCGGTCAGCGTCACTTCGCTGCCGACCTCGCGGTGGACCCGGAACTCGACCTTGGGCAGGCGCTCGAGTTGCGCGATGAGCATCCGGTAGTCGGCGCTTTCGGGGAGGGCGCCCGGTTCGAGTACGAGGATCATGGTTCGAAGCTTTTCCCAGGTTTTTCATGCATTTGGCGATTCTACGCCGTCCCGGGCCACGGCGGCCGGGAGGCATGGTATTTGCCGTGCTGCGCCGCACGATGGCGCCGGCGCAACAGGCTGCGTGCGCGGGTCAGCGAATTGATTGCCGCGCCCGTTTGGCTTGCCGTAGACTGGGCTCAAGCTTCAGGCGGGCGCCCGCAACTGGCACCCGACTCCGGTACCCGCAGTTCAACCTCACCCGCCACCAACCGAAGGAAAGCCATTCCATGAAGAAACTGCTTGCGCTGGCTTTGATCGGCGCATTTGCCGCGGTTGCAACTCCCGCCTTCGCAGCGAATGTCCAGCAGGAGCGCATGAAGACCTGCAACGCCAAGAAGGGCGACAAGAAAGGCGATGCATATAAGGCGTTCATGAAGGAATGCCTCAGCGCCGAAAAGAAGGCCTACGACACCAAGATGGGCGCCTGCAACACCAAGTCGAAGGGGATGAAAGGCGACGAGCGCAAGAAGTTCATGTCGGAGTGCATGTCGGCGAAATGAGTCTGGGAGCCTTCGCTTAGCGCGACGTTTTCCAAACACGATCGGGCGATCTCCTGTCCGTCCGATCGAGATGACGAGGCCGCACGGGGCAACCCGTTGCGGCCTTGTTTTTGCCGCATCCCCTGGAAAACAGGGACGCACCACGTTTTAAAACGTGGTGCGTCCCTGTTTTCCAGGGTTTTCGGCGATCGCCGCCGCGCGTCACCGCTTCAGTACCAACAGGCCCTTCAGGTAGTCGCCTTCGGGGAAACTCAGCGCGACTGGATGGTCGGCCGATGCGCCCATGCGCATGATGACCGCGGCATCCGCCTTCGCGTCGAGCGCGGCGCCTGCGACGATCTTCTGGAACAGCGCGGCGTCGATTCCGCCTGAGCACGAGTACGTTGCGAGCAGACCGCCGGCCGCGAGCAGCTTCAGCGCGAGCAGGTTGATGTCCTTGTAGGCGCGTGCCGCACGCTGCGCGAGGGCCGCGGTCGGCGCGAACTTCGGCGGATCGAGCACGATCAGGTCGTATTGCTCGCCCCGATTGCGCAGGTTCCGCAGCTCGGCGAACACGTCGGCCTCGCGCCATTCGGCCCGTGCGCCATCGAGCGCGGGATTCCGCGCGAGGCTGCTGCGCGCCAGCGTCAGCGCGTCCGCCGAGCTGTCGATCGACAGCGTCG
>DASYXO010000030.1:0-4629 GCA_035934825.1 Casimicrobiaceae bacterium | reverse complement strand
GACGGCCGTCGCGGGTGGTGCAGCGAGCGAGCCCGATCGCAACATCGGCTGCAGGATGTCCTCGAGCGATGCCGCACCGGGACCCGCAGGCCGGCGGTTGCGCACTCCGAGCGCACAGCCACGCCCTGCCCCGCTGCCCTCGGCATGGGATTCCGATGCTGCGCTTGCGAAGAACTTGGTGCGTCCCCGATTTCAGAAAAACGTGGTGCGTCCCCGATTTCCGCGTGCCCGATTTCCGGAAGTCAGCGCAGCGTCCCGTCGACCAGCTGCAGCGTCCGGTCGGTGCGCGCCGCGAGCTCGCCATCGTGCGTGACGATCACCAGCGCCGTCCCGATGACGCGATTCAGCTCGAGCATCAGCTCGAGCACCGCGCCGGCATTCGCGCGGTCGAGGTTGCCCGTAGGCTCGTCGGCCAGCACGCAGCGCGGCTCGGTCACCAGCGCGCGCGCGAGTGCCACGCGCTGGCGTTCTCCACCCGACAGCTCGCCAGGCAGGTGCCGGAGCCGGTGGCCAAGCCCCACGCGCTCGAGCATGCTCGCCGCAACGGCCTTTGCTGCGTCGGGGGCGATGCGCCGGATTCGCAGCGGCATCGCGACGTTCTCGAGCGCCGAGAATTCCGGCAGCAGGTGATGAAACTGATAGATGAATCCCAGCGCGCGGTTGCGCAGCCTCCCACGTGCCGCTTCCGACAGCGTTGCGAGCGCTACGCCCTCGACGCTCACCGCGCCTCCAGTCGGCAGGTCGAGACCGCCCAGCAGATGCAGCAGCGTGCTCTTGCCCGATCCTGACGCACCGACGATGGCGACGCGCTCACCCTGCGCGACGTCGAGGTCGATGCCAAGCAGCACCGGAACCTCGAGCGAGCCGTTGCGGTAGGTCTTTTGCAGGTTGCGACAGGCGACAACCGCCGTCCCCGGCGCGCTCGCCCCGCGCTCACTCATAGCGCAGCGCTTCGGCGGGATTGACGCGCGCCGCGCGGAAGCTCGGGTAGAGCGTCGCAATCAGCGCCAGCACCAGCGCAATGGCGGCGATCGTGATCACGTCGCCGCGCTGCAGGTCCGAAGGCAGGTCGCTGATGTAATAAACGCTCTTGTCGAGGAACTGGATGTGGAACGTTCGCTCGATCGCCGGAAGCACCGTCTCGACATTCAACGCCAGCAGCACGCCGCTGACCACGCCGATCAGCGTGCCGATGATCCCGATCAGCGCACCCTGGATGATGAAGATGGTCATCACCGACGACGGCGCCGCGCCGAGCGTGCGCAGGATCGCGATGTCGGCCTTCTTGTCCTGCACGACCATCACCTGGGCGGACACGATGTTGAACGCCGCGACCGCGACGATCAGCGTCAGGATGATGAACATCACGCGCTTCTCGATCGCGACGGCGCGAAAGAAGTTCGCGTGACTCTGGGTCCAGTCGCGCACCTGGACATCCCCGGGCATCGTGGCCTGCAGCTCCGACGCGACGCGCGGCGCAGCGAACATGTCGTCGAGCTTCAGCCGCACGCCCGTCGCGCCGTCGAGGCGGTAGAGCTTCTCGGCGTCGTCGAGGTTGATGAACGCGAGTCCGCTGTCGAACTCGTACATGCCGACCTCGAACAGGCCGCTGATCTTGAAGGTCTTAAGTCTCGGCAATGCGCCCGCAGGGGTCACGTTGCCCTGCGGCGTGATCGCGACGACGCGGTCGCCGACCTGCACCCCCAGCGCCCGCGCGAGCTCGACGCCGAGGACCATGTTGAAGCTCCCCGGCGTGAGCGACGCAAGCGACCCGCGGCGCATGTGGCTCGCGATGTCCTCGACCTTGTCCTCCTGCCCGGGGTCGATGCCGCGCAGCAGCGCCCCGCGATTGACGTCCCCCTCCGACAGCATCGCCTCGCCCAGGACATACGGCGCCGTCGCCACCACGTGCGGATTCCTGCGCGCGACCGCGGCGATCGCTGCCGGGTCGGTCAGGTCGGGGAAGCCGCGGATCTCGACGTGCGAGGCTACCGACAGGATCCGGTTGCGCAGTTCCTGCTGGAAGCCATTCATCACCGACAGAACGACGATCAGCGCAGCGACGCCCAGCGCAATCCCAGCCATCGAGACCAGCGAAATGAACGAGATGAACGAATTGCGACCCGACCCCTTGCGCGCGCGGGTATAGCGCAGCCCCACGGCCAGTTCGTACGGCGACAAGATCGTTCCGGAGGGTGTCGAGAAGGGGTGGAGTGATCGCGGGCCGGAGGAGCGAATCCGCGGCCCGGAGCATCGAAATCGGCGGATTATCGCATGCTAGACTGCCCCGGCGCAGCGTTGCCTGCGATCGGCAGCGCCATTCCTGCCGCCATACGCAGTTGCGGCTTACGGCTGCGACTGCGGGGCCACCGCGGACCGGTCGCCTCCCGCACGCATTGCCACCGCGCGTCACGATGCCGCTCGTACTCGTCGCCCCCGGATTGCTTTCGTCGCCCGCCGATGCGCTCGACCGCGATCGCGCATTCGCGGCGCTCGCAGCCCACGCAGAGGACGCGCGGAGCCATCCCGAGGGGATCGCCGGGGCGATGCTCGCGGCGTCGCGATGCCCGATCGACACGCCGGTCGCGCCGCACGCCGCGCTTGGCGCGGGCGCTGACCCGGGAAACGCTTTCGTGATCGTCGCCGATCCGGTGCATCTCGATGCCGGTCACAACGATGTCGTGCTGACGCAGCGCGTCGACGACCTGGAGCGAGACGAAGCCGACACGCTGGTCGCGATGCTGTCCGCCCACTTCACCGACGACGGCCTGCACTTCGTCGCGCCGCGGGCGGACGCGTGGTTCGTGCTTGCCGCGCAGACGCAGGAGCTCGCGACCACGCCCGTCGATGCGGTGGTCGGCCGCAGCCTGATCGCGCACCTGCCGCAGGGCCCGGACGCAGGGACCTGGAAACGGTGGCAGGACGAAATCGGCATGCTGCTGCACGACCACCCGGTCAATGCGGCACGCGAAGCGCGCGCTCGCCCGAGCGCCAACGCCGTCTGGTTCTGGGGCGGTGGGCGGCTCGCGGACGCGGGAACCGCGGTCGATGTCGCCGCCGCGGCCGGGCGCACCGGCGACATCGCGCGTGGCATCGCACTTGCCAGTCGTGGCAGCGTGGCGCCGTGGCCGCCTCCGGCCGGCTGGCTCGACGCATCGCTGCGGCAACACCGCGCCGGTGGACATGGCGGCGCGATCGCGGCCGCGACCATCGTCGTCACCGACACGGTCGCGAGCGCAGGCGACATCGCGATGTTCGCGCGCGACTGGCTCGCACCCGCGCTGGTCCTGCTGAAAGGGGGACGCGTCGACGCGCTGCACGTCGTCGCCGACGGTAGCGGCATTGCGGCGACCTGGACTGCCGCGGCGCCGGGTCGTCTCGCGCGCCTGCGCCCGCGCTGGCGCAGGCCGCGCTTCCGGATTCCGGTCGCCCCCGGCGAATGATCGAGCTGCTTCCTGCGCTCCCCGACCGGGCCTGCGCATGATCATCACCCGGCGAGCGGTCCCGGACACGGCGCAGACGCTGATCGCAGCGGGCCTGGCCCCGGTGCTCGCGCGGATCTACGCAGCACGCGGGATCGCGTCGGTCGCGGAGCTCGATCATTCGCTGGCGGCGCTGCCGGACTTCGGGTCGCTTTTGAACGTCGACCGGGCCGCCGACCGGCTCGCGAAGGCGATCGCCCGCGGTGAGCGGATCCTGATCGTCGCCGATTACGACGCCGACGGCGCGACCGCCTGTGCAGTCGCCATGCGCGGCTTGCGCATGCTGGGCGCCGAGGTCGCGTTCCTCGTCCCCAACCGCTTCGAGTTCGGCTACGGCCTGACCCCGGAGATCGTCGCGGTGGCGGCCCGGCACCAGCCGCGGCTGATCGTGACCGTCGACAACGGCATCGCGAGCGTCGACGGCGTCGCGGTGGCAGCCGCGCACGGGATCGACGTGCTCGTCACCGACCACCACCTGCCGGGGCCCGCGCTGCCGGAACCCGCGATCATCGTCAACCCCAACCAGCCCGGATGCGGGTTTCCGTCGAAGAACCTCGCGGGAGTGGGCGTCATGTTCTATGTGCTGTGCGCGTTGCGAGCGAAGCTGCGCGATGCCGGCGCGTTCGCCGACGGCGCGGCACCCAAACTTGCCGCGCTGCTCGACCTGGTGGCGCTGGGCACGGTGGCCGACGTCGTGTGCCTGGATCAGGTGAACCGCATACTGGTCGAGCAGGGACTCGCGCGCATCCGGGCCGGCCGCGCGCAGCCCGGCATCGCGGCGCTGTTCGCCGTCGCCGGACGCGACAGCCGCCGGGCCACGGCGGGCGACCTGGGGTTCGTCGCCGGCCCGAGGCTCAACGCCGCCGGTCGGCTGGCCGACATGTCGCTCGGAATCCGGTGCCTGCTGGCCGAGACCAATGCGCAGGCGCAGCCGCTGGCGCGGGAGCTCGACCGCTTGAACCGGGAGCGTCGCGACATCGAGGCATCGATGCAGGAACAGGCGCTCGCCGAGGTCGAGGCAGGCCACGCACTCGCCGACCCCGCCGCGTACACGCTGTGCGTGCACCGCCCGCAATGGCACCCTGGCGTGGTCGGCATCGTCGCATCGCGGCTCAAGGACCGCTATCACCGGCCGGTCATCGTGTTC
>DASYXO010000008.1:0-2511 GCA_035934825.1 Casimicrobiaceae bacterium | reverse complement strand
CTTGAGCCAGTCGCCGACGTAGACGTTGGCCAGGATGTTCTCGGAGTTCAGGTCGAGCTGGGTCTTGACGTCGGGCTCCCTGTCGAGACCCTTCTTCTTCGCTTCGCTGGCGAGCATCGAGAGGGTGTTCAGGTTCTCTCTCACTGCGTTGCGCAGCTCGGGGGAATCCTGCCCGCCCTTGGCGAGCTGTTGCTTCAGCACGAGGTCGAACTGGGCCTGCGTGTAGAGCGTCTTCTCGCTGCTCGCCGCCTTGGCCGGCGCTTTCGCGGCCGCGGCGGGCTTGGCCGGTGCGGCGGCCTGGGCCAGCGCGCCGGTGGAGCACAGTGCGGCCATGGCCGCAACGGCAATCGTCATGCCTTTCATCTTGGTCGTCCTTTCGTCAGGTATGTGTCTCGCCCGGTGCGTAGGCGCGAATCGCCAGCGCATGCACCGGGTGAGGAATCAGGTCGCCAACGCGCTCGAGCACTGCGCGGTGGCGGGCGATGCGGGAAAGCCCGTGGAAGTGCTCCGACACGATCGTGACGGAAAAGTGCCTCCCGCCCGATGCCGCGCCGGCATGGCCGGCGTGTTGCGCGCTTTCGTCCTGGATCCGGAGCTCGACCGGGGCGAGCGACGCGAGCCGTTGCTCGATCGTGGCGGCGAGGCTCACTGCGAGGGCTCGATGACGTGGCGGGCCAGGAACAGCCCCTGCGCGATCGCGAACGCGACGAACAGTCCAATGCCGCCCCAGACCTTGAAATTCACCCAGGTGGCCGTCGAGAAGTGGAACGCGATGTACCAGTTGGCGAGCGCCATCGCACCGAAGAACAGTACCCATGCCCAGGTAAGGCGGGTCCAGATCGCCGGTGGCAGTCGCAGCTCCTTCATCACCAGGGACAGCAGGTCGCGACGCCACAAGAGCTTGCCTGACGCCAGGGTCCCGGCGAATGCGAGGTAGAGCACCGTCGGCTTCCACTTGATGAACGTGTCATCGTGCAGCAGCAACGTCGCTCCACCGAATACGACGATGATCGCCAGCGACAGCCAGTGCACCGGCGAGACCACGCCGCGCCAATGCAGCCACGCGATCTGCACAAGCGATGCGACGATCGCCACCGCGGTGGCGACCCAGATTCCCTGCCACTTGTAGGCGAGGAAGAAGAGGAGCAGCGGAAAATAGTCCGCGAGGAAGCGCATAAACCGCCCATTATACCTTCAATCGACCCCTGGTCCGAGGCGCCGCGGCGGGCCCCTCCGGCGGGCCGTCGCGTTGCGGGCGCTAGCGAGGTGCGCGCTGCCTGCGAGACCCCGGCAGCGGTCCGAGGCGCCCCCAGTCGAACGCCGGCCCCGGGTCGGTCTTGCGCTCCGGCGCGACGTCGCTGTGACCGACGACATCCTCGATCGGATAGCGCCGGCGCAGCGCCCGCACGAGCCGGGACAGCATCGCGTACTGCGCTGCGGCGTAGGGCACGGTATCGGTGCCCTCGAGCTCGATGCCGAGCGCATAGTCGTTGCAGCGTCCGCGGCCGCGCCACGACGATGTGCCTGCGTGCCACGCACGCTTCGCGCAGGAGACGAACTGCAGCAGCGAACCGTCGCGACGGATCAGGAAATGCGCCGATACGCGGAGATCGGCAATGGTCGCGTAATACGGATGCGCCGAGACATCGATGCGGTTGGTGAACAGGCGTTGTATCGCATCGCCGCCGAACTCGCCCGGCGGCAGCGATATGCCGTGCACGACGATGAGGGAGATCGCGCAGCCGTCCGGGCGCTCGTCGCAGTTCGGCGACGGAACCTGCGTCGCGAGATTGGCGAACCCCAGCGCGTCGATGCCAAGCCGCCGTGGCGCGGGATTCGCGACGGCACCGGGAGCGCCGGACGAGCGCCGCGCACGGGTGGCTCTCACGATCGTCAGAACGTGTGTCCCCCGTCCGCCGGGAGCTCGACGCGGGACCGGCCGCCGGGCAGACATCGTCGTCCTCGACCCCCTTGAGTGCCGTCAGTCAGCAATTCGTCATGCAGCCCGGGTCGTGCACGTCCGGACGGGGATCGCCTACGAAGCGGTCGTGGTTGGGCATCTTGACCGCCAGCAATGACTTCGCATCCACGACCGCGCTCTCCGGCATCAATCCGTTGAGGTACAGAACGTAGCCGGATACCGCGTAGACATCGTCGTTCGAAAGCGACTGGGGCGCATTCAGCGGCATCGCGCGGCGCACGTAGTCGAACAGCGTCGTCGCGTACGGCCAATAGCTGCCGACGGTCTTGATCGGGTTTTCGGTTGCCAGCGTTCCCGCGCCGCCGACCAGACGGTCGCCCATGCCGCCTTCTCCCTTCGGGCCATGGCACGAGGCACATTGGGTGGCAAAGATTTCGTGGCCCCGCGCGATCGTGCCGCTTCCCGGTGGAAGGTTCTTTCCGTCGGGCTCGACATCGATGTTCCATCCGGCGATCTCCACTGCCGTCGCAGGCCGCCCGATAGCGTAGTGCACCGGTGCCGCGGCCACCGCGTTCCACGCGACAAGGGCA
>DASYXO010000380.1:0-6151 GCA_035934825.1 Casimicrobiaceae bacterium | reverse complement strand
CTGCGGGTTTCAGTCGCAACCCGCGGCCTGCGCGATCCAGGATGCGCTCGAGCGCGCGCTCGAGGCGATCGGCGGCGGGCCGATCCGCATCGCAGCAGCGGGTCGCACCGACGCAGGCGTCCACGCGACTTCGCAGATCGTCCACTTCGATTGCGACGCGCAGCGCCCGCAGAGCGCGTGGGTGCGCGGCGTCAATTCGCATCTTCCGGCTTCGATCGCCGTGCTGTGGTGCCGCGAGGTCGGCGAGCGCTTCCATGCCCGCTTCGCCGCTACTTCGCGTCACTACACGTATCTGCTGCTGAACCGGCCGCAGCGGCCCGGGCTGATGCACGGCCGCGCCGGCTGGCATCACGCCCCGCTCGACGCCGGCGCGATGCGCGAGGCTGCGCAATGGCTGCTCGGCACGCACGATTTCTCGTCATTTCGCGCAGCCGAGTGCCAGGCGCGCTCCCCGGTCAAGACGCTGACCAGGCTGGACGTGGCACGCGTGGGCATCGCGCATGGCGAGGCTCTGCTGCGTTTCGACGTCAGCGCCGACGCGTTCCTGCAGCACATGGTGCGCAATATCGTCGGCGCCCTGGTCGAAGTCGGTGCCGGCAGGCGGACGCCGGCGTGGGTCGGCGAGCTCCTGGCGGCGTCCGACCGCCGCCAGGGCGCGCCGACCTTTGCCGCCGCGGGGCTGCACTTCACCGGCGCCGACTACGACGCCGGATTCGGGCTGCCGGCGACGCGGCGTGATGTGGCAACATGCGTCGGATGACCTCCGAGCGCACGCGCATCAAGATCTGCGGCATCACGCGTCCCGATGACGCCATCGCCGCCGCACGGGCGGGTGCCGATGCGATCGGCGTCGTGTTCTGGCCGGGAACGCCGCGCATCGTCTCGCACGATCAGGCACGGGCGATCGCCGCCGCGATGCCGGCTTTCGTGACCGTGGTCGGACTGTTCGTCGATCCGACGCCCGAGGCGGTGCGCGCGGCGCTCGCCGCCGTGCCTCTCGACCTGCTGCAGTTCCACGGCAGCGAGCCCGGCGAGTTCTGCCGCAGCTTCGGCCGCCGCTACCTGAAGGCCATACCGGTCAGGGACGGGGTCGATTTGCTAGAATGCACGCGCCCCTACGGCGACGCCGCGGGGCTCTTGTTCGACACCCATCTCGAAGGGAATCTTCCAGGGGGCACCGGGCAGGTCTTCGACTGGCACCGGCTGTCGGGCGGTGTCCGGGCGCGGATCGGTCCTCGACTGATTCTTTCCGGCGGGCTCGACGCAGCCAACGTCGGGCGCGCCATACGCGAAATCGGTCCCTGGGCGGTCGATGTCTCCTCCGGGGTCGAGGCGCGTGACCCCGACGGCAAGCCGCGCCGCGGGTTGAAGGATGCGGCGCGGATCGTGGCATTCGTGCAAGGAGTGCGCAGTGCAGATGGCAGAGGCGGCACGGGGGCGTGAGCTGCCCGACGAGCGCGGGCATTTCGGACCCTACGGCGGTGTCTTTGTCGCCGAGACGCTGATCGCGGCGCTCGACGAGCTGAAGACGCAGTACGCGCGCTATCGCGAGGATCCGGAGTTTGTCGCCGAGTTCGCCTACGAGCTCGAGCACTACGTCGGACGTCCGTCGCCTGTCTATCACGCCGAGCGCTGGTCGCGCGAGCTCGGCGGCGCGCAGATCTGGCTCAAGCGCGAGGACCTCAACCACACCGGCGCGCACAAGATCAACAACTGCATGGGACAGGCCCTGCTCGCGCGCCGTCTCGGCAAGCGCCGGGTGATTGCCGAGACCGGCGCCGGCCAGCATGGAGTCGCGACGGCGACGGTGGCCGCGCGCTTCGGCATGGAATGCGTCGTCTACATGGGGTCCGAGGACATCCGGCGCCAGGCGCAGAACGTGTTCCGGATGAACCTCCTCGGCGCCAAGGTCGTCCCCGTCGAGTCGGGGTCGAAGACCCTCAAGGACGCGCTGAACGAGGCGATGCGCGACTGGGTGACCAACGTCGACACGACGTTCTACATCATCGGCACCGTCGCCGGGCCCCATCCCTACCCGATGATGGTGCGCGATTTCCAGAGCGTCATCGGGCGCGAGTGCCTGGCGCAGATGCCCGCGTCCGCCGGCCGGCAGCCCGACTGCGTGATCGCCTGCGTCGGCGGTGGCAGCAACGCGATGGGCATCTTCCATCCGTACATTCCGTACGCCGACGTGAAGCTGGTCGGCGTCGAGGCCGCGGGCGAAGGCATCGCGACCGGGCACCATGCGGCGTCGCTTTGCGCCGGACGTCCGGGCGTGCTGCATGGCAACCGCAGCTACCTGCTGCAGGACGCCGACGGCCAGATCATCGAGACCCATTCGGTCTCGGCGGGCCTCGACTACCCGGGTGTCGGCCCCGAGCACGCATGGCTGAAGGACAGCGGACGCGCCCAGTACGTCGCGATCACCGACGACGAAGCGCTCGCGGCGTTCCACGCCTGCTGCCGGATCGAGGGCATCATTCCCGCGCTCGAGTCGTCGCACGCGCTTGCGTACGCGACCAAGCTCGCGCCGACGCGGTCGCGCGAGAGCATCCTCCTCGTCAACCTTTCCGGTCGCGGCGACAAGGACATGGCGACGGTGGCCGAGCGCGACGCCGCGAGGACGGCGGCGCCGTGAACAGGATCGATGCCACGTTCGCCCGCCAGCGCGCGGCCGGCCGCACCGTCCTGATTCCCTACGTCACCGCAGGCGACCCGTCGCTTCCGGCCACCGACGAAATCCTCGACGCCCTGACCCGCTCGGGTGCCGACGTCATCGAGCTCGGCGTGCCGTTCTCCGATCCGATGGCCGACGGACCGGTGATCCAGCGCGCATCCGAGCGCGCGCTCGCCCAGCACGTCGGACTGCGCGACGTGCTCGACCTC
The DNA here is from genome assembly GCA_035934825.1 of Casimicrobiaceae bacterium. Taxonomy (GTDB): domain Bacteria; phylum Pseudomonadota; class Gammaproteobacteria; order Burkholderiales; family Casimicrobiaceae; genus VBCG01. Next base: position 3,265 of record DASYXO010000380.1, on the reverse strand, counting down.
GTAGCGCGCTTCCGGGCCCGCAACCCGGCGATGCCGATTGTGCTGATGGGCTACGCGAATCCGGTCGAGGCGATGGGCACGGCGGCCTTCGCCGACCGCGCCCGGGAGGCGGGCGTCGACGGCGTCATCATCGTCGACTACCCGCCCGAGGAGGCCGCCGAGATCGCGGCCCTGCTGCGCGCGCGGGACATCGCAGCCATTTTCCTCGTCGCGCCGACGACCACCGCCGAACGCATTGCGCGCATCGCCGCGCTCGGTTCAGGCTACGTCTACTACGTCTCGCTCAAGGGCGTCACCGGCGCCGGCCATCTCGACACCGACGCCGTCGCCGCGAAGCTGCAGGAGATCCGCAAGCATGTCGCGCTGCCGGTCGGCGTGGGCTTCGGCATCCGCGACGCGGCGAGCGCGCAGGCCATCGCCCGTCACGCCGACGCGGTCGTCATCGGCAGCCGCATCATCGTCGAGATCGAAACCGGGGCGCCCGCCGATGCGGCGGTGCGCGCCGGCGCCTGGCTCGCGACCATTCGTCGCGCGCTCGACACGCTGTCCTCGAAGCGCGCCGAGCCGGTTGCGCGCGCCCCGACCGCCTGAACCCGGCGCCTCCGACATGAGCTGGCTGCAGAAGCTGCTTCCGCCGCGGATCAAGAGTACGCCCGGCGTACGCAAGACACCGGTTCCCGAGGGGCTGTGGGTCAAGTGCGCGTCCTGCGAGGCGACGCTGTATCGGACCGATCTCGAGAAGAACCTGTCGGTATGCCCCAAGTGCGGATTCCACAACCGCGTTTCCGGGCGCGAGCGGCTCGACCAGCTGCTCGACGCCGAAGGACGCTTCGAGATCGGTTCGGAAGTCGTGCCGATCGACAGCCTCAAGTTCAAGGACCAGAAGAAGTATCCCGAGCGCCTCGAAGCCGCGCTCGAGGAGACCGGCGAGACCGACGCGCTGGTGGTGATGCAGGGCAGCGTCAGGACCGTGCCGCTGGTCGTCGCGGCGTTCGAATTCGACTTCATGGGCGGCTCGATGGGCTCGGTCGTCGGCGAGCGCTTCGTCCGGGGCGTGCGCGTCGCGTTCGAGAACCGGGTTCCATTCGTGTGCGTGTCGGCTTCCGGCGGCGCGCGGATGCAGGAAGGCGTGAGCTCGCTGTTCCAGATGGCGAAGACGACTGCGGTGCTGCAGGAGCTGACGCGCGCGCGGCTGCCGTTCGTGTCGATCCTGACCGATCCGACGATGGGGGGCGTCTCGGCGTCGTTCGCCTTCGTCGCCGACCTCGTGCTCGCCGAGCCCGGCGCCCTGATCGGCTTCGCCGGTCCGCGGGTCATCGAGCAGACGGTGCGCGAAAAGCTGCCGGAGGGCTTCCAGCGCGCCGAATTCCTGATCGAGAAAGGCGCGCTCGACATGATCGTCGATCGCCGGCAGCTGCGCGACGAGCTCGCGCGCCTGCTCGCGATGATGACGCGGCAGCCGGCGCTCGTCGGCTAGGCGCCGTTTCGCGGGACCGCATCCGCCCCGCGCGTCGCACGCCGGCGCTGTCCCCCGTTTCCAGCATGCATCCCCGCCGGATCACGTGACCCGTCCTTCGACCCTGGTGCAGTGGCTCGCCTACCTCGAGACCCTGCACCCGATGCCCATTGCCATGGGCCTCGACCGTGTCGGCGTCGTCGCCTCGCGGCTTGCGATCCGCATCGCGGGACCGGTCATCACCGTCGCCGGCACGAACGGCAAGGGCTCGACCTGCGCGATGCTCGAGTCGATCTATCGCCACGCCGGCTACCGCACCGGCATGTACATGTCGCCGCACCTGCTGCGGTTCAACGAGCGCGTGCGCATCGGGGGCGAGCCTGCGGAAGACGCTGCGCTGGTCGGCGCGTTCGACGCAGTCGAGGCGGCCCGCACGGGGGCGAGTGCGACGTCCCCGCGCGCGCCGGATGTCCCGGTGGCGGCACGCACGCAAGCCGTGGGTCCCGACCGCGCGCTCGACGCCGGCAATCCGCAGGTGCCGGTGCCACTCACCTACTTCGAATTTGCCACGCTGGCCGCGTTGCTGCTGTTCCAGCAGGAAAAGCCCGACGTGCTGGTGCTCGAGGTCGGCCTGGGCGGTCGCCTCGATGCGGTCAACGTGATCGACGCCGACGTCGCCGTCATCACGACCGTCGACATCGACCATGTCGCGTACCTCGGGCCGACGCGAGAGGCGATCGCGCGCGAGAAGGCGGGCATCATGCGCGCGGGCAGGGTCGCCGTCTGCGGCGAGCCCGATCCGCCGCAGTCGCTGATCGAGCACGCGCGGGCGATCGGTGCGCCGCTGTGGCGCATCGGACACGAATACCGCTACGAGGCGCAAGCGCGCCAGTGGCGCTACGAAGGGCCGGGAGGCATGCGTCACGGATTGCCGATTCCGGCGTTGCGCGGCGGCTACCAGCTCGGCAACGCCGCGACGGTGCTCGCCGCGATCGACGCGCTGCGTGCGCGCCTGCCCGTCGCTGCGGGCGCGATTCGCGACGGGCTCGTGCATGTCGAGCTCGCGGGGCGGTTCCAGGTGCTGCCCGGGCGTCCGGCTGTGGTCGTCGACGTCGCCCACAACCCGCACGCGGCGCGGGCGCTCGCCGACGCGCTGAACGCCATGGGCGAGTTTCCCCGCAATTACGCCGTGTTCGGCATGCTCGCCGACAAGGACATCGACGGCGTGATCGTCGCGATGCGCCCGCGCATCGACGCGTGGCATGTCGCCTCGCTGCCGGGACCCCGCGGCGCGTCCGCGGACGCGCTCGCGCGACGGCTGCGCGAGGCCGGGGTCGCCGAGGCTGCGGTAAAGCGCTTCGACAGCATCGCACAGGCATTCCGCGCCGCGCGGGACGAGGCGCGAGAGACTGATAGAATCGCAGCCTTCGGATCGTTTCTCACCGTCGCCGCGACGATCGAAGCTCTGCGTGTCCGCGGTTGACGGCCCCGTCGGGACGGATTGGATGGCAGAACCTGCAGATATCAACGTCGACGAACTGCGGCGGCGCGCGCGGCGCCGCCTGGTGGGCGCCGTCGTGCTCGCCCTCGCCGTCGCGGTCATCGTGCCGATGCTGCTCGAAAGCCGCCCCAAGCCGCTCGGCGACGACGTGTCGGTCAAGATCCCGCCGGTCGATGACGGCAAGTTCATCAATCGGCTGTCCGGCAGCCCGACCGGCGCGGCGCAAACGCCGGCGCCCGGCATTGGCAGTCCAGCCCCGGCGAAGGCCCCGGGTGCCGATGCTGCGGTCGCTGCCGGTACTGCGCCTG
>DASYXO010000376.1:0-11008 GCA_035934825.1 Casimicrobiaceae bacterium | reverse complement strand
GGACGGACCACGTCTTCCACAGAAAACGTGGTCCGTCCCCGGTTTTCCCGTCCCCGGTTTTTGCGTCCCGGTCGCCGCTCAGCCGTTGGCGACGTGCAGCTTGTTCGCTGCGCCGAAGAACTGCTCGTCCTCGGTCGAATGCTTAAGCGCTGTCGTCGACGCCTGCGCTCCCTGCACGGTCGTCGTCACCGCGTCGAAGTAGCCAGTGCCGACCTCGCGTTGGTGCTTGACCGCCGTAAAGCCCATCTCCGCCGCCGCGAACTCGGCTTCCTGCATCTCGACGAACGCGCTCATGCCGCTGCGCGCATAGCCGTGCGCAAGGTTGAACATCGAGTAGTTGAGGCTGTGAAAGCCGGCCAGCGTGATGAACTGGAACTTGTAGCCCATCGCGCCCAGCTCGCGCTGGAACTTGGCGATCGTCGCGTCGTCGAGATTCTTCTTCCAGTTGAACGAGGGCGAGCAGTTGTACGCCAGCATCTTGCCGGGATACTTCGCCTGGATCGCCTCCGCGAAGGCCCTGGCGAACGCGAGATCGGGCTTGCCCGTCTCACACCAGATCAGGTCGGCCACCGCTGCGTAGGCGAGTCCGCGCGCCACCGCCTGCTCCAGGCCGTTGCGGGTCCGGTAGAAACCCTCGCTGGTCCGCTCCCCGGTGCAAAACGGCTTGTCGGTCTCGTCGACGTCGGAAGTCAGCAGATCGGCGGCCTCGGCGTCGGTGCGAGCGAGCAGGATCGTCGGAACGCCCATGCAGTCGGCCGCCAGCCGCGCCGCGACCAGCTTCTCGACCGCCTCGCGCGTCGGCACGAGGACCTTGCCGCCCATGTGACCGCATTTCTTGACCGACGCGAGCTGGTCTTCGAAATGGACGCCCGCGGCGCCCGCCTCGATCATCGCCTTCATCAGCTCGAACGCGTTCAGCACGCCGCCGAATCCCGCCTCGGCGTCGGCGACTATCGGGGCGAAATAGTCGACGTCGCTCCTGCCTTCCGCATGCGCAATCTGGTCGGCGCGAATGAAGGTGTTGTTGATCCTGCGCACGACCTGCGGCACCGAGTTGGCCGGATAAAGCGACTGGTCCGGGTACATCTCGCCGGCGCCGTTGGCGTCGGCGGCGACCTGCCAGCCCGACAGGTAGATCGCTTTCAGGCCGGCCTTCACCTGCTGCATCGCTTGATTGCCCGTCAGCGCCCCGAGCGTGTGGACGTACGGCTCCTCGTGAATGAGCCTCCACAGCTTCTCGGCACCGCGGCGCGCCAGCGTGTGCTCGATATGCAAGGACCCGCGCAGGCGGACGACGTCCTCCGCCGTGTAGCTGCGCTCGATGCCTTTCCAGCGCGGGTTCTCCGCCCAGTCCTTCTTGAGTCTCGCCGATTCCAGGTCGTAGTTCATTGACTGCTCCCATCGATGCCGGGCCGGTGACACCGCGCCGGCGGATTGGTCAGTGACGCCCGCAGACTGCGGACGCCCGTCGCGCGATCGACGCAGGACCTTGCCTGCACGTTTCGCAACAGGGACCGGCGAGGATCGCCCGACCGGCCTGCGGGCATGGATGGGTTACCCGTTGCCCTTCGCACGCTTGCCGCGGCGTGATCCTTCCGCAGCTCGACGTGACATTGTTTCAAGTTAGCAGAGTCTGGCGCATGTAACAAGTGGCTTTACCGCATTGCAATATGAATTTTTGCGCAGAAAATCAGATAATTAGAAATATTTTCCACGATTCGGAAAACACTTGGTCATGCCGTCGGCAAATTGCTGCTGCAATGCGCTTCACTGTCCGAGAGATACACGTGGTCCGCGGGGGCCACTCATCCAAGCCAATGAATTGAAAGAAATCGCGACTGTCGCAGCCCCCGCAGCGATGTACGCGCGGATCCCGAAAAATCGGTAATGGATTCCACGCCGACCCGGAACCCCGGCGCGCCGCCCGAAGGTCAGCGTCTCGCAGCCTGATACCGCGGTGTTTCGGCTCGATACGGGTTCCCGATCGCGTCGTCGATCACGTGCTCGCAGCCGGATTCCGCTGAGCTTGGCGGCCCGCGAACCGCCATGCGATGCGGCGAGCCGCACCGCATCGTCGAGCTTGGCGGGCGCGCGACGCCGCCGCCCCGGGGCGAGCCTAGGCGACCTCGGCCTCGGGGGTTTCCTCGAAAGCGAGCTTGACGACATCGTCGTCGCCAACGTCGATCGTCACCTTGCCACCCCCGGTCAGGCGGCCGAACAGCAGCTCGTCTGCCAGCGCCTTGCGGATCGTGTCCTGGATGAGCCGAGCCATCGGACGCGCGCCCATCTGCGGATCGAATCCCTTGCGGGCGAGGAACTCGCGCAGCTTCGGCGTGAACGACGGCTCGACCTTCTTCTCGTGCAGCTGGGCCTCGAGCTCGAGCAGGAACTTGTCGACCACGCGCAGGATGACGTCGTGGTCGAGGGAGGCGAAGGAGATCGTCGCGTCGAGACGGTTGCGGAACTCAGGTGTGAACAGCCGCTTGATTTCCATCAACTCGTCGCCCGTCTGCTTCTCGGTCGCGAAACCCATCGTGTGCTTCGCAAGCTCGCCGGCCCCCGCGTTGGTCGTCATGATGACGATGACGTTGCGGAAATCCGCCTTGCGCCCGTTGTTGTCGGTCAACGTGCCATGGTCCATCACCTGCAACAGAATGTTGAAGATGTCCGGATGCGCTTTCTCGATCTCGTCGAGCAGCAGCACGCTGTACGGATGCTTGGTGATGCTTTCGGTCAGCTGGCCGCCCTGGTCGAAGCCGACGTAGCCCGGCGGCGCGCCGATCAGGCGCGAGACGGCGTGACGCTCCATGTACTCGGACATGTCGAAGCGGAGCAGCTCGGTGCCGAGGCAGAACGCTAGCTGTCGCGCAACTTCGGTCTTGCCGACGCCAGTCGGGCCGCTGAACAGGAAGTTGCCTATCGGCTTGTGCGGATTGCCGAGCCCGGAGCGTGCCATGCGGATCGCCGACACCAGCGCCTCGATCGCGCGGTCCTGGCCGAACACGACGTTCTTCAGGTCGCGGTCGAGCGTCTTCAGCGCATTGCGGTCGTCGGACGAGACGCTCTTCGCTGGTATGCGCGCGATCTTCGCAACGATCTCCTCGACCTCGGCCTTGCCGATCACCTTCTTCTGCCTCGACTTCGGCAGGATCTTCTGCGCGGCACCCGCTTCGTCGATGACGTCGATCGCCTTGTCGGGAAGGTGGCGGTCGTTGATGAACCGTGCGGCGAGCTCGGCTGCCGACGTCAGCGCCGCCGGCGCGTACTTGACGCCGTGGTGCTGCTCGAAACGCGTCTTCAAGCCCTTGAGTATCTCGATGGTCTCCGCGATCGACGGCTCGGGCACGTCGACCTTCTGGAAACGCCGCGACAGTGCGTGATCCTTCTCGAAGATCTGTCGGTACTCGCCGTAGGTCGTCGCGCCAATGCACTTCAGGGCGCTGGTCGACAGCGCGGGCTTGAGAAGGTTCGACGCATCGAGCGTGCCGCCCGACGCAGCGCCGGCCCCGATGATCGTGTGGATCTCATCGATGAAGAGGATCGACTTCGGGTTCTCGGCGAGCTGCTTCAGCACCGCCTTCAGGCGCTGCTCGAAATCGCCGCGGTACTTGGTGCCGGCGAGCAGTGCGCCCATGTCCAGCGAGTACACCTGGTATTCCTTGAGCAGCTCGGGCACGTCGCCCTCGTTGATGCGGCGCGCGAGCCCCTCGGCGATCGCCGTCTTGCCCACGCCGGCCTCGCCGACCAGCAGCGGATTGTTCTTGCGCCTGCGGCACAGCACCTGGATCACGCGCTCGAGCTCGTGGGCGCGGCCGATCAGCGGATCGATCTTGCCGTTGCGCGCCATCGCGTTCAGGTGGACGGTGTAGGCATCGAGCGCGCCCTGCGACTCGCTGCCGCCCTCGGCGTCCTCCTTGGATTCGGAGGGCTTCTCCTGCTTCTGCTGGGGCGTCTTGGTGATGCCGTGCGCGATGTAGTTGACGACGTCGAGGCGGGTCACACCGCGCTGATTCAGGAAATAAACGGCGTGCGACTCCTTTTCGCCGAACACCGCCACCAGCACGTTGGCGCCGGTGACCTCCTTCTTGCCCGACGACTGCACGTGCAGGATCGCGCGCTGGATCACCCGCTGAAAGCCCTGCGTCGGCTGGGTGTCCGCGTCCGAGTGCGGCGCGAGCCGCGGCGTATGCTCGTTGATGAAGTCGGTCACGACCCCGCGCAGCTCCTCGAGATCGACGCCGCAGGCCTTGAGGACCTCGGCCGCCGACGGATTGTCCAGCATCGCGAGCAGCAGATGCTCGACAGTGATGAACTCATGCTGCTTCTGCCGGGCCTCGACAAAAGCCATGTGGAGAGAGACTTCGAGTTCCTGGGCAATCATCGTGCTTCCTCGACTTCGACGCCGGGCCGCAGACCGCTGCCGGCGCGGCCGGCGGTTCCGAACGGGCCACCCGTTCCATTAACGCTCAAATCTCCTCCATCGTGCACTGCAGAGGATGCTGGTGCTTGCGCGCGAGATTGATCACCTGCTCGACCTTGGTCGCGGCCACCTCGCGCGTATAGGTGCCGCATACGCCCATCCCTTCGCGATGGACCTGGAGCATCACCAACGTCGCCTTCTCACGGCTCATGGTGAACACAGTTTGGAGCACGACGACGACAAAGTCCATCGGCGTGTAGTCGTCGTTCAGCAGGACTACCTTGTAGAGCGGCGGCGGCTTCACCCGGGTCTGTTCGACCTCGAGCACGCTGCCGTGCTGTTCCTGATTCGACATCGCACGCCGTCGTACCCAGTTGGGGATCATGTTTGACGATTGCAACACATTTTTCAAGGGGACGACCGATGGACGGGCACAGGCGCGAGGTTCATCGGGCCGAATGCGCATCTAACGACTCGTATCCTACGGAAAGACGGGCGCCGCGGGGCCGGGATTCGCTCGGGCGCGGCGGCGACCGACCCGCCCACGGCCAGGCACCACCTTCGGGCGCAATCCTGCCGGAATCCGCACGGAATCGGCGACCCGACGCGGTCCGGCGCCCGGGCCGGGGCGGATTCGGGTGAAAGCGGATTCGGCAGCGTCGGCGTGCCGACCCGCGCGGCCCGTTCCCGGGCGGCGGCCCGCTCCACCCGGGATTACGGTTACATCCGCTCGATCATCGCCCTGCCGAAGCCCGAGCATGAGACCTGCGTGGCACCGTGCATCAGCCGGGCGAAGTCGTAGGTGACAACCTTGTCGGCGATCGCCTTCTCGAGGCTCGAGGTGATGTGCGCCGCGGCCTCGCGCCAGCCCATGTGCACCAGCATCATTTCGGCAGACAGGATCTCCGACCCCGGATTGACGTAGTCCTTGCCGGCGTACTTCGGCGCCGTGCCGTGCGTCGCCTCGAACATCGCGATCGAGTCCGACATGTTGGCGCCCGGCGCGATCCCGATGCCTCCGACCTGCGCCGCCAGCGCGTCGGAGATGTAGTCGCCGTTCAGGTTCAGCGTGGCGATGACGTCGTACTCAGCCGGCCGCAGCAGGATCTGCTGCAGGAACGCGTCGGTGATGACATCCTTGACGATGACCTCGCGGCCGGTCCTGGGGTTCTTGAACGAACACCACGGGCCGCCGTCGACCTCCTTCGCCCCGAATTCGCGCTGCGCCAGCGCATAGCCCCAGTCGCGGAACGCGCCTTCGGTGAACTTCTGGATGTTCCCCTTGTGCACCAGCGTCATCGACCGCCGGTCATTGTCGATCGTGTACTGGAGTGCCTTGCGCACCAGGCGCTCGGTGCCTTCGCGCGACACCGGCTTGATGCCGATGCCCGAGGTGGCCGGGAAGCGGATCTTCCTGACGCCCATCTCCTTGATCAGGAAGTCGATGACCTTCTTCGCGCCTTCGGATTCGGCCGGCCACTCGATGCCGACATAGATGTCCTCGGCGTTCTCGCGGAAGATCACCATGTCGATCTTGTCGGGCTCCTTGACCGGCGAGGGAACCCCTTTGAACCAGCGCACCGGGCGCAGGCAAACGTAGAGGTCGAGCTGCTGGCGCAGCGCGACGTTCAGCGAGCGGATGCCGCCGCCGACCGGGGTCGTCAGCGGACCCTTGATCGACACGACGTAGTCCTTCAGGATGGAGAGGGTTTCGTCGGGTAGCCATACATCGGGGCCGTAGACCTTGGTCGATTTCTCGCCGGCGTAGATTTCCATCCAGTGGATCTTCCGCTTGCCGCCGTAGGCCCTGGCGACCGCGGCGTCGACGACCTTGATCATCACCGGGGTGATGTCGAGACCGGTCCCGTCGCCCTCGATGTAGGGAATGATCGGATTGTCGGGCACGGCGAGGCTGAAGTCCCGCTCGACGGTGATCCTGGCGCCGCCGGCCGGCACTTTCACGTGTTGGTACATTGCGTCTCCTGGGAACACATCGGCTGCGATACCCGGCACCGTGCACGCATGTTGTGCCGCAAAACATTTCATTATCCGCGAATCCGCCGCGCCCGTGGTCGTCCTGCTCAACAAGCCCTGCGGGGTGCTCTGCCAGTTCAGCGGCGACGGCAGCCGCCGCACGCTCAAGGGTTTCGTCGACATGCCCGGCGTCTATCCCGCGGGGCGTCTCGACGCAGACAGTGAAGGCCTGGTGGTGCTGACGGACGATGGCGCGCTGCAGGCGCGCATCGCCGATCCGCGCTTCAAGCTGCCGAAATGCTACTGGGTGCAGGTCGAGGGCACGCCGACCCGGCAGCAACTCGACGCGCTGCGTAAGGGCGTCGACATCGGCGGGGTCAGGACCCGCCCCGCGCGGGTGGAGGCCGGCGACGAGCCCGTCGACCTCTGGCTGCGCACGCCCCCGGTCCGCGTGCGCCTGGCCAGTCCCACCGCCTGGCTCATGCTGACCATCGCCGAAGGCAGGAACCGGCAGGTCCGGCGCATGACCGCAGCCGTCGGGCTCCCGACGCTGCGCCTCATCCGGTGGTCGGTCGGCCCCTGGACGATCGAGGGCCTTGGTCCGGGCGCGTGGCGCATCGCCGACGCACGCCCGTTGCCTTAGCGGGGTCGACGGCGGCGTGGACGCCGGCGCAGTCCCCGCCGGGGCACTCTGCTAGAATTCGCGCCGATCCGCAGTCCGCCGACGCTGCCCGCAGGCGGGCCGCCCGAGTCGCTCGCTCCCTCCCCCTTCAATGATCCGCCGCCTGCTCGCCCGCCTGCTCCCCGGCCGGCGTGCGCATAACCCGCGGGTCTACGGACCCGACCGGCATCCAGTACGGCGCAACCAACTCTCGAGCGCTGCGCAAAATGTCACGCGCAAGCTGCAGGACGCGGGTTTCAAGGCCTTCATCGTCGGCGGCGCGGTCCGCGACCTGCTGCTGGGCATCGAGCCCAAGGATTTCGACCTTGCGACCGACGCAACGCCGGAGCAGGTCAAGCCGCTGTTCCGCCGGGCGTTCATCATCGGCAGGCGCTTCAGGCTGGTGCACGTCCACGCGGGCAGCGATGTGATCGAGGTCTCGACGTTTCGCGCCGCGCAGACCGGCGGCGATGCGACGGACGAGCACGGACGGCTGCTGTCCGACAACGTCTATGGCTCGCAGGCCGAGGACGCGGCGCGGCGCGATTTCACGATCAATGCGCTCTATTTCGATCCGGCGACGGAGTCGATCTGGGATTACGTCGGCGGCTTCCTCGACATCCGCGCCCGACGGCTCAAGCTGATCGGACCGCCGGTGACGCGGTTTCGCGAAGATCCAGTGCGCATGCTGCGCGCGGTCCGGCTGGCAGCGAAGCTCTCCCTCTCGATCGAAACGCGCACCGGGGAGCCGATCCCGCGCCTGGCGTCGCTGATGTCGAACGTCCCGCCGGCGCGGCTGTTCGACGAGATGCAGAAGCTGCTGCTGTCCGGGCACGCGCTCGAGACACTGAAGAGCCTGCGCGCGCACGGCCTCTCGCACGGCCTGCTGCCGCTGCTGGACGTGATCCTCGAGCAGCCTTTCGGCCAGAGGTTCATCGACGCTGCGCTCGCCGGAACCGATTCGCGCGTGCGCGAGGGCAAGGGCGTGTCGCCGGCCTTCCTGTTCGCGACGCTGCTGTGGCACGAGGTGCTCGCGACCTGGAACGCCGCGAAGGAGCGCGGTGAGCGACCGCTTCCGGCATTGTTCGATGCGATGGACAAGGTGCTCTCCGCCCAGGCGGAACGCATTGCGATTCCGCGCAGGTTCGAGGCGACGATCAAGGAGATCTGGTCGCTGCAGCCGCGCTTCGAGCAGCGTGCCGGATCGCGACCCGCGCGGCTGCTCGAACACCCCCGCTTTCGCGCCGCCTACGATTTCCTGGCGCTGCGCGGCGAAAGCGGCGAGGCCCCGCAGGCCCTGGTCGACTGGTGGACGCGCTTCCAGGATGCGGACGCGGCTGAGCGCACAACGATGCTCCGCCCGGACGAGGCGCCGAAGAAGCGCCGGCGCCCGCGGGGCCGCGGCCACAGGCGCGATGCCGGTCCCGGCACCGACGCGAGCCCCGCTCCCGAAGGCGGCGCGTAGAACGCAGGGCGCAGGCGGTGGCGCGCGCGTATATCGGGCTCGGCAGCAACCTCGCGCATCCCCGGCGCCAGCTTGCGCGCGCGCTTCGGCGCGTTGCAGGCCTGCGCGGCGTGCGCGTCGTGGCGCGATCGCCGAGCTACGCCAGCGCCCCCGTCGGGAGCATCCCGCAACCCGACTACGTCAACGCCGTCGCGGCGATCGATACGACGCTGGCGCCGCGCCCGCTGCTCGAGCGCCTGCATGCGATCGAGCGGGCCGCGGGCCGGCGGCGCGACGCTTCGACGCCACGGGATTCCGCACGAACCCTCGATCTCGATTTGCTACTATACGAACGCCGTCGCATGCGGCTGCCGATGCTCACCCTTCCGCATCCGCGCATGCACGAGCGCGCGTTCGTGTTGCGACCGTTGGCGGACATCGCGCCCACGGTGATCATTCCCGGGCGCGGATTGGCACGCCGATTCCTGGCGCGGGTACGCAATCAGCGCATCGCGCGCACGCAAACCGCCTTCCCGCAGCTCAAGTCCGGACGTTGAACGCGATGGAACTCGCCGCCTGCCGCTACGTGGTAATCGAAGGTCCGATCGGCGCCGGCAAGACGAGCCTCGCGCGCGAGCTCGCCCAGCGGTTGCACGCCGACACCCTGCTCGAGCAGCCGGAGGACAATCCGTTCCTCGCGCGCTTCTACGACGACATGACGCGGTTCGCGCTGCCCACCCAGCTGACGTTCCTGTTCCAGCGCGTCGACCAGCTCCGCGGCCTTGCGCAACTGGACATGTTCCGGCGGCCGACGATCGCGGATTTCCTGCTCGACAAGGATCCGCTATTCGCACGCATAAACCTCTCCGACGACGAATACGCGCTCTACGGCAAGGTGTACGCGCATCTGAAGCCGCAGACGCCGACGCCCGACCTGGTCGTCTACCTGCAGGCGCCGGTGGACACGCTGGTCGACCGGGTCCACCGGCGCGGCGTCGACTTCGAGCAAGCCATTCCCGCCGATTACCTGGCGCGCCTCGCCGACGCCTACACGCGCTTCTTCTATCGCTACGAGGACGCCCCGCTGCTGATTGTCAACAGCGAGCGCCTCAATTTCATCGACGATGCGACCCACCTCGACCTGCTATTGCGGCGCATCGCCGACATGCGCGGACAACGGGAGTTCTTCAACCTTGGCGCCTCCTGACCACACGCCCGGCACGAAGCCGCCGGGCCAATACGATCCCGTCGCCGGCGCGAAGCCGCCGGGCCATGCCGACGCCCTCCCCGGTTTGAAGCCCCCGGGTTATGCCGATCCCGCGGCGCGTCCGGCGCGCGTGACCATTCCTGCGCTGCAGGCGATGGCGCACGAGGGCAAGCGCATCGCAATGCTGACCTGCTACGACGCGAGCTTCGCGGCGCAGTGCGACGCCGCCGGCGTCGATGCGCTGCTGGTCGGCGACTCGCTCGGGATGGTGATCCAGGGCCACGCGTCGACGCTGCCGGTGACCCTCGCCGACGTCGTCTATCACACGCGCTGCGTCGCCCGCGGCAGCCAGCGCGCGCTGATCATCGCCGACATGCCTTTCGGCGCCTACCAGGCGAGCCCCGAGACGGCCTATGCCGCGTCGGTCGAGGCGCTGCAGGCGGGCGCGCAGATGGTGAAGCTCGAGGGCGGTGCGTGGCTCGCCCCGACGATCGAGTTTCTCGTGCGGCGGAGCGTTCCGGTCTGCGGCCATGTCGGCCTCACCCCGCAGTCGGTGCACGCGTTCGGCGGCTATCGTGTGCAAGGCAAGTCCGATGCCGCGGCCGACGCGGTCATCGCCGATGCCCGCGCATTGGGCGAAGCGGGCTGCGGGCTGATCGTCGTCGAATGCGTCCCGCGGCTGCTGACCCCGCGACTCGAGTCTGCGGCGGGCGTGCCCGTGATCGGCATCGGCGCCGGACCCGAGTGCGGCGGGCAGGTGCTGGTGATCTACGACGCGCTCGGAATCACGCCGGGCAAGGCGGCACGATTCGTACGCGATTTCATGAAGGACTCCGGGAGCGTCGGCGCGGCGCTGGCCGGTTACGTCGGCGCGGTCCGCGACGGGTCGTTTCCGGGGCCGCAGCACTGCTTCTGAAGCGGCGACACGGCCGCAGCGGGGAATCACATGGATGTCATCGAGTCCGCCGAGGACCTGCGCAAGCGGCTGCGCGACGCCGGGCGCGTCGCGTTCGTCCCGACGATGGGCAACCTGCACGAAGGCCACCTGTCGCTGATGCGCGTCGCGCGACAGCATGCCGATTTCGTCGTCGCCAGCATCTTCGTCAATCGCCTGCAGTTCGGCCCCAACGAGGATTTCGACCGCTATCCGCGGACCATCGACGCGGACTGTGCCGGAATACGCAAGGTCGGCGTCGACGTGCTGTTCGTGCCGCACGAGCAGGACATGTACCCGCAGCCGCAGGTGTACCGAGTGCAGCCGCCGCCGCTTGCGGAAGAGCTCGAAGGCGCGTTCCGGCCCGG